>NZ_JBSSAC010000046.1:0-21902 GCF_054058315.1 Thermostichus sp. MS-CIW-40 | reverse complement strand
GCGGCATCTACAACGGCAGCGGCGGCACGGTAACGGTTACCAACGCCGGCATTGTCAACAATGGTGCTGGCAAAGAAGGGGGCGGCATCTACAACCTGGGCACAGTAACCATTGACGCAGCGGGCATTTCCGGCAATGGTGCCGACCAGGAGGGAGGCGGCATCTACAACGGCAGCGGCGGCACGGTAACGGTTACCAACGCCGGCATTGTCAACAATGGTGCTGGCAAAGAAGGGGGCGGCATCTACAACTTGGGCACAGTAACCATTGACGCAGCGGGCATTTCCGGCAATGGTGCCGACCAGGAGGGAGGTGGCATCTACAACGGCAGCGGCGGCAAGGTAACAATTACCAACACTGGCATTTCCAAGAATGGTGTTGGTGAGAAAGGGGGCGGTATCTACAACCTGGGCACAGTAACCATTGACGCAGCGGGCATTTCCGACAATGGTGCCGGCCAGGAGGGAGGCGGCATCTACAACGGCAGCGGCGGCACGGTAACGGTTACCAACGCCGGCATTGTCAACAATGGTGCTGGCAAGGAAGGGGGCGGCATCTACAATTTAGGCACGACAAACATCAGCAAAACAGGGATCTCCGGCAATAACGTTAGTGAAAAGGGGGGCGGCATTTACAACGGCAATGGCGGCAAGGTGACCCTCAACGCAAGCGAGATCTCCTTCAACAATGTCGGCCAGGAGGGGGGAGGCATCTATGTTTCCAGCAGCAGTACAGTAAACATTACCAACAGCACCCTATCAGGAAATAGTGCTGGCACAAAAGGCGGTGGCATTTACAATCTCGGCACCAGCAGTCTAAGCTTTGTAACAATTGCATCGAACTCAGCTTCAAAAGGTGGAGGTATTTTCAACGACGCCACAGCCAACCTTAGGAACTCAATCGTCGCAAACAGTACAAGCGGAGGTAATTGTTCCAACGCTGGCACTCTCACCCCCAGCGGGGCGAATCTCGACACCGATGGAAGCTGCCCAGGACTTACGGCTGTGACCTCAGCAGCTTTGAACCTTGGGCCACTGGTCAACAATGGTGGGCCGACCCAGACCCATGCCCTTCTGGCAGGCAGTGTAGCCATCGACGCTGTGCCAGCCGGGCAGTGTACCGACCTGAACAGTAGCCCTGTCAACCAGGATCAGCGGGGTTTTTCCCGACCTGCTGGAGTTCGGTGTGATGTAGGAGCATATGAGGAGCAAGCTCCGCCCACCCCCACCCCAACACCGACGCCAACACCCACACCCACCCCGACGCCCACGCCTACGCCGACGCCCACCCCAACACCGACACCCACACTCACTCCGACGCCCACGCCCACCCCAACACCGACACCCACACTCACTCCGACGCCCACGCCCACTCCAACACCCACCCCCACACCCACGCCCACACTCACTCCGACGCCCACACCGACTCCGACACCCACACCCACTCCAACACCCACACCCACTCCAACACCCACACCCACCCCGACGCCCACGCCCACTCCAACACCCACCCCCACACCCACGCCCAGCCCGGCACCTCCCCCAGGCGAAGGGATCCGACTGGTCAAGCGGATCAGCGCCCTCAATGGCCTCTCCATTCCCGAATTCTTCGACGAGCCCACCGACCCCAACGACAACCCAGGGATCCCTTGGCCAGGCGGAGCCAGCACCTTCCTGCAGGGGGCCATCAACCTGCCGGTGCGCCCAGGAGCGCGGGTGCAGTTTGCCATCTACTTCCTGCTGGACTCGCCTGCTTCCACCTTTGTGGTGTGCGACCCCTTGGCAGCGGGTTTGCGGTACGTGCCGGGCAGCCTGTCGGTGAGCACAGGGGGAGGGGGAGCCTTCATTCCGCCGGGTGGGGCCGTGCCTCCTGCTTGTGGGGGCATCAGCAACCCCAACGGCGTGGTGGTGGTGAACGTGGGGGGAGGCAGTTCTGGCTCAGCCGGGGTCATCCGTTTCGAGGTCACCGTTCCTAGGTAGGAGAGCCGTGTAGCCATGCCCTCTGAGAACTCCGTCTTTGCTATCGCGGTTGCAAAAGCGTCGTGTAGCGATAACGGCTTTCCCCCAGGTGGAGCACGCCAGTCGTTGAAATCTCAATCGAGGTCTGACAACGCTTGCCGCCTGTGACGGTGGGATGTCAGGCTGAGACAGGAGTGGTTTTGCAGTCGGTAGGAACCATGACGCAGCGTGCCCAAGGATTTTGGCAATGGGGATCCCTTTGCCGGATTGGCCTCTACGTAGCTGCTCTGCTCTGCGGGGTGGCGCTCTGGGGGATCCCGGCCTTGGCTCTGCCCCAAGGGGATGCCATTACCGATCCACGTACCCTGTTGCGGCGGGCGTTGCCTATTCAGGAAACGAAGCTGCTGGAAATTGATGAGGCCATCTCCAAAATCGACACCGACCTGAAGTACAACCGCTGGTCGGCAGTGCGGGGAGATGTGCGCCAGGTAGAGCACCTCTTGGATCGCTATGGAGATTCCCTGCTGGCCAGCTTGCCTCCGGATCGGGTGGCCCCAGCCTCTGAACAGATGGCTGCGCTGCGGGAGCAGTTGCGGGTGATCGGCCAAGCCAGCGAGCGCAAATCCAAGGGTAAAGAAGAGGCCCGCGCTGCCTACGACCGTCTAGTGGACGAGTTGGGATCCCTCGAAAACAACTGGGTGGGGGCTTTTCCCTACACGGTGCCTGCTGAGTATGCCGACAAACCTCAGCTCTTGGGGCGGGCAGAGGTGGAGCTAAACACCACCGCTGGGCGCATGGTGATCACCCTAGATGGCTACAGCGCCCCCATCACTGCCGGCAACTTTGCCGACCTGGTGCAGCGGGGCTTCTACGATGGCCTGACCTTTGACCGGGTGGAGACCTTCTTCCTGGCGCAGGCCGGGGATCCCCCTGGCCCTGCCGATGGCTATGTGGATCCCGCCACCGGAAAAATTCGCACCATTCCTATGGAGATTCGCGCCAAAGGCGAGGTGATGCCCCGCTACGGCCAAACTTTTGATCAGATGGGCCTGTGGGATGTGGAACCGGCTCTGCCCTTTTCCGCCGAAGGGACGGTGGCCATGGCCCGCTATCCCGACGATCCCAACAGCGCCTCTTCTCAGTTCTTCATCTTTATGGCTGAGCCGGATCTCACCCCGGCGGGGTTAAACCTCATGGATGGCCGCTATGCGGTGTTCGGCTACGTTACAGAGGGAACGGAGGTGCTGCGCCACATCAAAGTGGGGGATCGGATTTTGAGTGCCAGATTGATTTCCGGCCAAGACAACCTCAAAACTGGAGCCTAGAGGGGATCCCTTCCTTCCTGCCTAACTGTGTCGATAAGCCGCCGTACCGTCGCCGCCCCTGCAGAGGGCTGGAAGCGAAAGGGAAATTTGCCCCTGACCAACAGGCGCAGCCCCAGAGGCACCAAGCTGAGCAGCCCTCTGGGATCCCGGCCCACCACCTGCAGGGCAAAGCGGCGCTCATCTATCCAACCACCAGAGCGCACCAGTTGCACCAGAGTCTTGCGGTGGCGGATGGCTATGGGCAAGGACTCCGTCCGAATAGCGCGAACAGCGTGCGATGGGGAACGGTCGGTGGGCAGAGCAGCGGTCTTGTCTGCATGGCGGGAGAGGATCCCCTGTTTGAGTTCGGTGATTTGATCCAGAGGTGCCACGCCCATCGGGCAGACGCTGTTGCAGTTCCAGCAGCGGGTACAGCCCCAGACACCAGCCAAGCTATCCAGAGCCTGCAGGCGTTGTTCCCGTTGGCTGTCGCGGCTGTCTTGGACGAGGCGGTTGGCTCTGGCCAGAGCATGGGGGCCGACAAACTCTGGGTTCACCTCTTTGGCATTGCAATCGGAATAGCAGGCCCCGCAGAGAATACAGCCACCGGCAGCGTTGAGATGTTCCCGTTCAGCAGGCAGCTGTAAAAACTCTCGCTCCGGGATGCGTCGCCCCGCCGTGCTGACAAAGGGATCCACCCGGCTGAGATCGTTCCAGAAGGGCTGCATATCCACCACCAGATCCCGCAGAACGGGCAGGTTTCCCAGAGGGCCGATGCGAATAGGCTGCGGCTGGGGGCTGCGGGGATCCAGCTCTTCGCCCACATGTCGGCCACAAGCCAAGGCTGCCCTACCGTTGATGCGCATGGCGCAACTGCCACAGATGGTGTTGCGGCAGTTTTTGCGGAAGGCCAAGCTGCCATCCTGCTCCCACTTGATCTGGTTGAGGCAATCGAGAATGGTGGCGCCAGGGGATGTCTCCAGCCAGAAGGACTGCCAGCGGGGCGGCTCCGGCGGCAATTGTCGGAAAATCTGAAATTCTACTCGCAAAGTGCTCTGCACCGCTGACGCGAAGGGTGGGGATCCGGGCGATGGCAAGGGATCCCATCCTAGCTCTCTCAATATTGCCCCGCAACGCTCACGCAAACAACGCGATAGCAGAAGTGGCTACAACGCGCGGCTGAGGGCGCTCCCCGGCCCCTGAAACAACAGCCAAGAAATCAGAAAGTTGGTGACAAACACGCCCAGCAGCGCCGTGACCACTGCATCGGTGGTGGAGCGACCCACCCCCTTGGCTCCCCCGCTGGTGGAAAGGCCCCAGTTGGAGCCGACAATGGCGATCAAAGACCCGAACACCATCGCCTTCAAACAACAGACGAGCAAATCCCAGGAGGTCAGAAGGGTTTGCGCCGAGTTGAGAAACACTGCAGGAGAGATGTTGTAGGCCGAAGCGCAGATGATCATCCCCCCCACCAGCCCCGTCAGCAGGGAGAGGATGGTGAGCACCGGCAGCATCAGCCCCGCAGCCAGCACCCGCGGGATCACCAAATAATCCACCGGATCGGTGCGTAACAACAGCAGAGCGTCGATCTGCTCCGTGACCTTCATGGTGCCCAGCTCGGCGGCAAAGGCGGATCCCACCCGTCCGGCCAAGATCACCGCCGTCACCACCGGTGTCAGCTCGCGGGCAAGGGCAATCGCCAAAACTCCCCCAATTAGGGAGGAAGCGCCAAAGTTGATGAACTCCCGCGCCAACTGGATGGTGAAAACACCGCTGATCACCACCGCCGTAATCAAAACAATCAGCAGCGACTCCAGCCCTACCGCCGCCAACTGATCCAGGGTGTTGCGGCGATGGATACGGCCCCGCATCAGATGCAAAATCACCTGGCCGGCCAGGAGAAAACTGCTGCCCACCCGCTGCAACCAGCTCATGGTTTCCGTCTCAAGAAGCCGTTATCGCTAGGCGACGCTTTGGCGACCCCGTTAGGGGGGCGGAGTCCTTCGGGGTTGCCGGCTCCGCTGGCAGCTGAAAGCTGGGCACAAACGAGGCCCGTGTCAGGGGTTGATCCAGGATCAGCCCCTCTCCCCCCAGCACTTCTAGGGCACGGCCTTCCACCGAGATCCAAACCCGGGCGCCGGGGTTTTGGCTGGTGGCCGTGTAGAGCACCTGCGTGACCCGGCTCATCATTGCCGTGGCTCCCCCCCCTTGCGTGAATTCGGGGGAGAAGTTGAGGAAAATATCGTCGCCCTCCACCCGCACATCCAACACCCGCGTCTGGGGGGGAATGGCCGTGGTGAGGTGGGGATCCCGGGGGCCGGCAATCAGCTCCTCCAGAGCCAGGCGGATGGCTTCCTGAGCGTCGAAGGCGCGAACCGTGCGCTCTTGCTGCACATAGTAAATGGAGTTGTCGGCACTGGTCAGCCAATACAAGGAAAGCGTCTGCCGCGGCCCAATGGTGTACCACCAGGCTGCCCCCATCGCCCCCAGCCCCAGCAAAAAGCCGAGGATCCCCAATTGCAGGGCCCGGCCCCGACGCGGGCGGGAACGCCGTCCTCCCAACCTGACGGAGCTGAGCTGTGCGGTACGGCCTCCGTAGTGGCTCATCGCTGGCGATCCCCCTCTCTAACCTAGCTCTAGGGTAGCGAAGAAAAGCCCTCCCTGCCGGGGATCCCCCGTAGGCTGGACAGGCAAAAGCGCGGCAGCAACTGGGATCCCTTTGTTTGTATGATGATGATGATGATTTAATTTATCAACCCGGCATTGCTGAGTCGATAACTGAGCACACAAGGAGCTGAACCTCAATCATGGTTACTGCCACCGCTACTGCCACCAATGTTGGCTACATCACTCAGGTCATCGGGCCTGTGATCGACGCCGAGTTTCCCAGCGGCAAGCTGCCCGAAATCTACAATGCCCTCAAGGTGGAGGGCACAACCGAAAGCGGCCTGAAGGTCAAGGTCACCTTTGAGGTGCAGCAGCTTTTGGGGGATAACCGCGTGCGTGCGGTGGCCATGTCCTCGACCGACGGCCTGGTGCGGGGCATGCCGGTGGTGGATACGGGCGCTCCGATTACTGTGCCGGTCGGGCAGCCCACCCTGGGGCGCATTTTCAATGTGCTGGGAGAGCCGGTTGACCAAGGAGAGCCCGTTCAAGCCCAAGAATTTGCCCCCATCCACCGCAGTGCGCCTGCATTTGTCGATTTGACGATCAAGCCAGAGCCCTTTGAAACCGGCATCAAGGTGATCGACCTGTTGGCCCCCTTCAGAAAGGGCGGCAAGGTGGGCCTGTTTGGCGGCGCCGGCGTGGGCAAGACGGTGCTCATCCAGGAGCTGATCCACAACATTGCCGAGGAGCACTCTGGCCTGTCGGTGTTTGCCGGCGTGGGAGAGCGCACCCGCGAGGGCAATGACCTCTACAACGAGATGAAAGAATCCGGCGTGCTGGATAAGGTGGCGCTGGTCTATGGCCAGATGAACGAGCCGCCGGGGGCCCGTATGCGGGTTGGCCTGACCGCCCTGACGATGGCAGAGTACTTCCGCGACGTTAACAAGCAGGATGTGCTGCTGTTCATCGACAACATCTTCCGCTTTGTGCAGGCCGGGTCGGAAGTGTCGGCGCTGTTGGGCCGCATGCCCTCGGCAGTAGGTTACCAGCCCACCTTGGCCACCGAAATGGGCAACCTGCAAGAGCGCATCACCTCCACCAAGCAGGGATCCATCACCTCGGTGCAGGCGGTGTATGTGCCTGCCGATGACTTGACGGATCCGGCCCCGGCCACCACCTTTGCCCACCTCGACTCCACGGTGGTGTTGTCCCGCAGCTTGGCGGCTAAGGGTATTTATCCAGCGGTGGATCCCCTGGATTCCTCTTCCACCATCCTGCAGGCGGACATTGTGGGCGAAGAGCACTACAACACCGCCCGGGCAGTGAAGCAAACGCTGCAGCGCTACAAAGAGCTGCAAGATATCATCGCCATCCTGGGGCTGGACGAGCTGTCGGAAGAGGACAAGCTGGTGGTGGCCCGCGCCCGCCGCATCGAGCGTTTCCTGTCCCAGCCGTTCTTCGTGGCGGAGGTATTCACTGGCTCCCCCGGCAAGTATGTGAAATTGGCAGACACCATCAAGGGCTTCCAGCGCATTTTGTCGGGGGAATTGGACAATCTGCCGGAGCAAGCCTTCTACTTGGTGGGCACCATCGAAGAGGCCATCGAGAAAGCCGAGAAGCTCAAGTCCAAGTGATCCCTCACCCCCAGCCCCTTTCCCACAGGAGGAGAGGGGAGTTGCCGATAGCGCGGCGACTGGGCTCCCCAGGGTTGAAGGGGGGAACGCCCTGGTGGCATTGCTGACTGAAAGCGCTCCCCAGACCCGGCAGGGCTCCTTCTTTCCGGGGGAGCCTTGGTTTTATCTACAGGTGGGACGGCTGCTAGGGATCCCCGGCGACAGGCCCGAAGCGATAGCCCTTGCCGTAGACGGCGTGGATCAATTCTGCTGCCCCGGGCAACCTGAGGCGTCGCCGCAGCAGGCGCACCTGGGCTGCCAAGACGTTGCTGCTGGGGGGATCCTCTCCGGCCCACACCTGCTCGTAGATCTGGTCGTGGGTGAGCAACTGGCCGGGGTGGGTCATGAAGTACTCCAGCAGGCGAAACTCTTTTTGGGAGAGGTGGATCATCCGCCCCTGCCGGTAGGCCACCTGGTTCTCCCGATCCAGCTCCAAATCCCCTATCTGTAGGCGAGGGATCCCTTCTCCAGGGCCGGTGGCCCGCCGCAAGAGGGCTCGCACCCGCGCCAGCAGTTCCCGCAGCTCGAACGGCTTCACCAAGTAATCATCTGCCCCGGCATCCAGCCCTTCCACCCGGTCGTCTAGGGTATCTTTGGCCGTCAGAAACAGGATAGGGGTGGTGCAATCCACCTGCCGTACCCGCTGGCAGAGGGAAAGCCCAGAGAGCTCCGGCAACATCCAATCCAAGACCAGCAGATCGTAGGGCAGAGCGGGGGACTTTTGCAGCAGCTCCCAGGCCCGCCCTCCTGTGTAGGCGACGTCCACCGTGTAGCCCTCTCGCCTCAGTTGCTGGGCCAGAGAATCGGCCAACTCCACTTCATCGTCCACCAATAAAATCCGTGCCATAGGACTCCGTCCCGCTAACGCGAACACCTCAGGACTCGGTCTCGCTGTTGTCTTGGAAACAATGTGGAGCGCTGACGTACTCAGAAAAGGACTCCGTCCCGCCAGAACTGGAGAGCGGCTCAAGCTGCAAGGATAGATCGTAAAGGCGGCGCCGCGTCCAGATGGGGGATCCCTGCAGACGCTGGGCCAACCGGCGGCTAGCTGCAGACCGGGACAGGCCTTCGGCCAGCAATCGGGCCATTTCTTGGCGAATTTCCGCTTCCGAAGCACCGTCTCCCAGCCCGTTCAAGGACTCCGCCCCGCCCCTGGCAGGGTTGTTGCTTTGTAACGCTGTCGCGACGGGGCCGCGAACGGCACCGACATATCCCTCAAGCAAGAGGGTGAACTCCCCCCGCGGCGGCTGAGCAGCGCAGTGCTCCAAGGCTGCTGCCAGGGATCCCCGCCAGAAGGACTCATACAGCTTGGTCAGCTCCCGCGCCAGCACGATCTGCCGCTCTGGGCCGCAGTGATCCAGCAGATCCTGCAGAGTTTGGCGCAGGCGATGGGGGGCTTCATAGAGAACGACGGTGCGCTCTTCTTGGGCCAACTGTTGCAGGCGGGCCTGTCGCTGACTGGGTTTAAGCGGCAAAAATCCCTCGAACACGAATCGTCCTGTAGGCAGGCCCGAAGCGGTCAAGGCGGCAACAGCAGCTACCGGCCCCGGCACAGGGATCACCGGGATCCCGGCCTGAATGCAGGCACGCACCAACTCTTCTCCCGGATCGGAGATGGCAGGAGTGCCGGCATCGCTGATCAGGGCCACCGACTGGCCCGCCGACAGATACTTCAGGAGTTGCGGGATCCGTTGGGCAGCGTTGTGCTCGTGATAGCTGATGAGGCGGGCGGAGATTTGAAAATGTTTAAGAAGCTGGCCGGAGTGGCGAGTATCTTCTGCCGCCACCCAGTCCACTTCCCGCAAAACCCGCAGCGCCCGCAGGGTGATGTCTTCGCGGTTGCCGATGGGGGTGGCCACCAAGTAAAGGCTGGCGGTGGGGTGTTCCATCCCGAGCTCCAAGGCTGAGCTGCCGATAACCAGACAATAGCCAATTAGAGCAATTAGAGATCGCCTCGGATCCCCAGATTAACCTCTCTTGGCCGGTGCCCCGATACCCAAGCATCTGCCTTTCGCGGTAGCGGGACGGAGTCCTTTCGCGGTAGCGGGACGGAGTCCTTTCGCGGTAGCGGGACGGAGTCCTTTCGCGGTAGCGGGACGGAGTCCTATGGCAGGATCGAGAAGTGCTGCGGAGAGGGATCCCGGTGCGCTTGACAACGCGGGCCACCTATAGCATCAAAGCTTTGTTGGATCTGGCGATGCTCGGCTCCGGGCAAATGGCTTCGGTGCGGGCCATTGCTCAGCGACAGGGGATCCCAGCTCCCTACCTGGAAAAGTTGCTGATTGAGTTGCGCCAGGCCGGCTTGGTTTGTTCCCAACGGGGGGTTCAGGGAGGCTACCGGTTGGCACGGGCGCCGCGGCGGATCCCGATCAGCGCCATTTTGGCGGCAGTGGGAGAATCCTTGGATCCTCTCATGGACAGTTCTAATCCTTCAGCCGTGCATCCGGCGGAGCGGCTGGACTGGGTGACGGAAGCCCTGTGGCAGCGGATCGCTCGACGGGTGCAGCAGGTGTTGGAGGAAACCACTCTGGAAGATCTGTATTTTGATGCCCGGAGCTGGCAGGCGGCTCAGGATCAGGAGAGTGGATTTGTGGTTTGAGCCTGCTGGCGGGATGGAGTCATCGCTGTTTTTCCCGGCCCAACCGACTGCCGGGCTGGTGCTGGCGGCAGCTTTGGCTTTGGATTATCTGCTGGCGGATCCCTGGGGTTGGCCTCATCCGGTGCGGGTGATGGGGGCTGTTATTGCCTGGGGGCAAGGCTATATCCTCAAGCACTGCTCAACTCCGCGAGCACAACAGTGGGGCGGGGCAGTTCTCACCCTAACTTTGGTGGGGGGATCCTACGGCGTGGGCTGGGGACTGGTCGCCATCGGCAATACCATCCACCCCTGGGCAGGGATCCTCGTGCAGGTGATCCTGATGGCCAGCTGTCTGGGAGGGCGCAGCCTGCGCTTTGCCGCCTTGGAGGTGTTGGATCCCTTGGAAAAAGAGGATCTGCCGGAGGCCCGTCAACGTCTCAGCCGCTACGTGGGGCGGGATACAGAGCACCTGACGGAGCCGGAGATTTTGCGGGCGGTGATTGAGACGGTGGCCGAAAATACTCCCGACGGAGCAACTGCCCCTCTGTTCTACGCCTTCTTGGGAGGGGCGCCCTTGGCCCTAGCCTACAAGGCCAGCAGCACGCTGGATTCGATGGTGGGCTACCGCCACCCCCCTTTCACTCATTTGGGCACAGTGCCGGCCCGCTGTGAGGATGGGCTGACTTGGCTGCCCTGCCGCCTGACGGTGCTCACCCTGGCCCTGCTCAGCCGGGATCCTTGGGGGTTCTGGCAGCGGTGTCGTCAGGACGCGCAGGCGGATCCCAGCCCCAATTCGGGGTGGAGCGAGGCGGCTTTTGCCTGGCGGCTGCAGATCCAACTGGGGGGAACCAATTTCTATCAGGGGATCCCGAAGGTGAAACCCAAATTGGGGATCCCAGCTCGCCCCTTGACCCCGCAAGTGGTGCGGGAAAGCTTGGGACTGCTGCGACAGGTTGTATGGATTTGGGGGAGTTTGATGGTGGGAGCAACTCTCCTGTTGACCGTTCTGCAACTCATGGTCGTTTATTTCACCCCCTAGGATGAACCAAACAACCGGTTGCTTCCTGCTTCTACGACCCTTACCTAGCTGAGCTTTTGACTCAACCCCGGCAGAGGAATCTCCACAGGCGCAACTTCCCCCAGAACTTGAGGTAGAGTTAGCAAAGCTAACTAGATCGGCGGCAACAAAAACCGTAGCTGCTGTCAACCTGCCGTGAACCTAGAACCGCTGAAATAAACGATGATAAAAACAGCAGCTGCTACAGATATCAAGCACAGGGCGGTGGGGCATCCCGTCCTTTTCGCGTCAGCGGGACGGAGTCCTTGAAGCTCGCACTCTCTCGCTTTAGCGGCGCGGAGCGCTTTGCGTCAGCATGAGTGCGGGAGTTATGTCACTTGTGCAACCGTTTATCGCTGGCTGAGCCGAGCAGACCTCACGACAACAAAAGTCAAGACCCGCAAGCGAAAGACAGACTTGGCTGCCCTGCAGCAAGACGTAGACCAGTGCCCAGAAGCTCGACTAAAGGATGGAGCCCAGCGCCAGAGCAATACCCATTAACTGCAGCATTGACAATATCCGACAATATCCAAACAACAAAAAGGCCCCCTTTCGAGGGCTTTTTTGAGGATACTGTTGCGCCGTTTTACCGTGGTTTTCGACCTGGAAAATCCAGTGTAGGATACCGGGGATGATTGTCGATAGTTTCCAAATCTAAGTTTGGCTTACTGCTCTCACATCCACTTCCCATCCTAATTGTCGAAGGGTATAGATCGCAAAAACATAACGGCAGTCACCAACGCCGCAGAATCCTTTTCCAATCATACCCCATTTTTGGGATGTGCCTGTCAAGTGCTCATAAGGGCTAGGATAAAAGACAGCTTGACGGGTTGCTGGCCATGCTTGGTTCCTGGTTAGACAACATCTACGGCGCTTGGTTTCTGCCGGAGCGCACCTTTCGGGCGTTGCGGGAACAGCCTGTTCTCTGGCAAGCCTTTGGGGTGGTGGGGCTGCTCAACGTCCTGGATGCGATTCGCCGCTCTGGGGTAAGCCTGCCGAGCATGGTGCTGGCAGTACTGATGGGATCCCTGGGCTGGGTGGGTTTGGCGGCTTTGTTGCAATTGCTGGCCTTTTGTTTGGGTCGGGCTGTCCCTTCCTTTTCAGCGCTGCTGTGCTTGACGGGGTTTGCCGGTTTGCCGTGGCTGCTGCTGGGGCCTGCTCAATCGTTGGGTGGGGTGGTGGGATCCCTGCTGGGCTTGTCAGCTCTGCTGTGGTTTGTGGTTTGGCAGGTGCGGGCAGTAGCTGTAGCGCTGGATTTGGAGTGGTGGCGGCTGCTGGGCCTGATCCCATTGGCTTTCCTGGGGGGGATCTTGGCCCTGAGCTGGCTGACCAGCAGCGTCGTTGCTTTGGCTTCCTTGCGCTAAAGCTTATAGTTGTTTCAGGTTAGGGTGAGACGCCTGGGCTACCAAGAAAAGCCTTCTGGTTCTGCGTATTGTTGCTCCGCAACGCTGACGCGACGATGCGACCAGGGCTTTAGGTGTGGGTGCAGTGTCCTAGTTGGAGTTGAAATGATCATAATTATCATAATTCCCATTGGATCTTGGGGTGTGGCCAGGGATGCTTCCCTGGAATTAGCGGGGCACTCGCTGCAGATGCGGCTTTTCCTCCGGCAGAATAGCGCCCTCTACGGGGCAGACCTGTAAACAGATGCCACAGTCGATGCAGGTGGAAAACTCAATCCAAAAGTAGTCGGTGCCTTTGGCATTTTTGGTATCGCCGGGGTGGATGCAGGCAACAGGGCAAGCCTCTACACAGTCGGCCACACCTTCACAGATATCGGTGACAATTGTATGCGGCATGGATCCCTCCCAATGAACGCTCTAAGTCAAATCCTAAGTGCAGTTGCCACAAGGTCAGACTTTACGTCGCCTGCGCTTCCTATGCTGTTGACTTTTTGATTAGAATGCGCGATATTTGCCCGAAGCTGCCTGAAAAAGATGGGACTTATATCTCAGTTCTAGGGTTCATTTTAGGCCAAAATTGCTCCCCAACGAAGAATTTTCCGGATTGTCGCTTTTTCTGACTTTGTCTGGGGCCTCTCAGCACAGCGCCAACATGTGGGAGGTCACAGACAGTCGGCAAACCGGCTCCCGCCGCCTCGAGAGTTCTTTCTTGCCAAAAATGCCAATGGACATACTCTGCTGTGACCTGGGTTTTAACCGAAAGGTAGGATGATTTGCCACAAAACCAAAGGCTAAACCTCTCTGGGATCCCGCTCTTGAGACTGCCACCAACGGCTGAGGGGCCAATACAAAGCGGGTGCCCAGAGGCTACTTAAAATAGCAGACGTGAGGGCATTGCGTTGATGGTTCCACCAGATGCTCTCCAGAGAACGCGAACCGTCGCCGCCGATGCTGCCGAAAGAGTGAAGGGAGTTCCCCAATCCATCCAGCAAAGTTTGCATTCCCGCCGGATCCAGGCCCTCGGATCCCTGGGAGGCGGCAAGCCACATCCATTGCAGTGCCATCAAGGTTTCGGCGATCACCACCATACCAAAAACGATCAAGGCCACCGAGATAAAGTCTTCTTGCATGTAGCGTTGTTTTTGCAACTTGGCGGTGAGGATCCCAACTACAGCCAGCCCCAGCGCATGGGTAGGACAAGGGCTGGTCAGCGCATCTTGCAGAAAACCCAGGGTGACCCCGGCAACAGCCCCCTGCCAAGCTTTGCGCCGCACACTCCAGCACACCACCCAGATCAAGGGCCAATCTGGGGTTAAGCCTGCTAGCTCCAAGCCCGGCCCTCGCCACCAAGGGGCCACTGCTGCCAGCAATCCCGACAGGACAGTCACCAGCCAGTTAAGGTGAGACTTAAGCTTAGGAATCAGAGGGTTGAGCATAGCGGTAGATCAAGGCCCATTCCAAGAGACCCAGCGGCGCCGACAGTTCGACAGTGGCTTGAGGGGCAGGGCTGGCATCCAAGTTGACCGCTCGAACCGTTCCCACCACCACCCCGGCTGGGTAAAAGCTGCTCAGGCCCGAGGTCACCACAACATCCCCCACCTCTACTTTGGGGGCCTTGTCGAAAAAATCCAAAATGGCACTCTGGGTGCCCGTACCCCTCAGGATGCCCATGTGTCGGCTGCGACTCAGCATTACCCCGACACGGCTGGTGGGATCGCTGATCAGGAGCACTCGGCTGGTGTTGGGCGTGACCGACTCGACTCGCCCGATCAACCCTCCCGGCGCCATGACTACATCTCCCACCCTGACTCCATGCCGGCTGCCGCGGCTGAGGGTGAGCTGTTGCCACCAGTGATCGGCGCTGCGACCCACCACTGCTGCTGGGATCCCCGCTTGGGGCATCTGCTCGGTAAATTGCAGCAGTCGCTTCAGCTCGCGGTTTTGGTACTGCAACTCGGCTACCAGGGCTTGCAGCTCACGGTTAGCGGCCTGGCTGAGCACCGCAGCGGGATCCACAGGCGGACGGGCTGGAGCAGTGATCCAACTGTACAATTCCACCAATAGGGATCCCTGGGTTTGGCGCAGGCCCAGCGCTGCCCCCATCGCCAAAGCAGACAGGAGCAACCCCAGGCTATGGCGCCTCCACCATTGGCGTAGCCAATTCAAGCAATACCTCTCCAACCCACTCGACTCACACCTCAAATCAGGAAATCAGGGAGAGGGAGAAGCGCCTCTAGCCCTTGAAGCTGCCGCTCAACACTCGACCTAGGGTTTTGAAATCCTCCAAAACTCGCCCTGTACCCAGCACCACACAACTGAGGGGATCCGGGGCAATGTGAACCAAGATCCCGGTTTCATGGCTGATCAGGGCATCCAGACCCTTGAGCAAGGCTCCTCCGCCGGCCAGCATGATGCCTCGGTCGATGATGTCGGCAGCCAATTCCGGTGGAGTGCGCTCCAGGGTGCGCTTAATGGCTTCCACAATCACCGAGAGGGGCTCGGCCATGCTCTCGCGTATTTCGGTGCTCTTCACCGTGACGGTACGGGGTAAACCCGAGAGCAGGTGTAACCCGCGCACTTCCATGGTCAGTTCCTCTTGAATTGGGTAGGCGGAGCCAATCCGAATCTTGATCTCTTCAGCGGTGCGCTCCCCGATGGTGAGGTTGTGAACCTTTTTCATGTACTGGACGATGGCCTCGCTCAGCTCATCTCCCGCTACCCGCACGGACTCGCTCAGCACGATCCCCTGCAAACTGAGGACGGCTACCTCAGTGGTGCCGCCGCCAATGTCGATGATCATGTTCCCAGTGGGCTCTTGCACCGGCAGCCCGGCCCCGATTGCTGCTGCCACCGGCTCATCCACCAAATACACCTCCCGCGACCCAGCTTGGAGAGCGGCTTCCATCACCGCCCGTCGCTCCACCCCAGTCACACCGCTGGGGATCCCAATCACAATGCGGGGAGCAATCAGGTACCGGCCCTCGTGTACGCGGTGGATGAAGTGTTTTAGCATCATCTCCGCCGTGTCGAAATCGGCAATCACCCCATCTCGCAGAGGACGCACCGCTATAATGTTGCCGGGGGTACGGCCCAACATTTTTTTGGCATCTTCCCCCACAGCCAGGGGTTGCTTGGTGTTTTGGTCGATGGCGACCACAGAGGGCTCTTGCAGGACAATGCCTCGCCCGGCCACGTAGACCAGCGTGTTGGCAGTGCCCAAATCAATGCCCATATCACGGGAAAATCGGCTGAATAACCCCACGGTAAGTCGCTCCAGTCTTGATTTGGGAAGAAGCAGCAAGCTTTGGTACCTACTATAGTCTAGTTCTGCAAGAGAATCTCCCCCGAAGAGTGGGAATCTGCTCCAGAGAAACCGGCTATGGCTGTATCCCAGCCAGCTGTGGAAGATCGAATTCGCCGCTAAGGTGCAATCCTGTTGTGATTCGGGATCCCTCGTGCCTAAGGTTGCCATTGCTCCAGCCGGCTATCCGGCCATCGCCCCCTATTCTCCCGGCGTGAAGGTGGGCAAAATACCCTCTACATCTCGGGCACATTGGCCCTGGATCCGGAGGGCAAGACGGTGGGATCCGACATCGCCACCCAGACTCGCGTGGTGTTGGAGCTGAGTGACATCCTCCCGACGCTCACCCTGCGGGTACAGCGCGGGGCTTCTCGGCAGTTTAGCTAAGATAGACCAACCCGGTCTTTTGGCGGTTGCGATGCAGCTCTCTGGTGCCTTGGTTAGCGTGGCTACCCTGGACTTGCCTCGTCTACAACGCTTCTATCGGGATCTCTTGGGGATCTCTCCCCAAGTCCAGCTCCCGACAGAGGGGGATCCGGTGTACGTAGAGTTTCGTCTGCCAGGGTTGCGGCTGGGCCTCTATCGCAGCCGTCATCTCGATGGTGGTGCCCAAGCCCCAGCGGTGAGCCTCTGCCTGCAGGTGCAAGATTTACAGGGATCCCTGACAACACTGGAGGGGTTGGCGGGAGCTTATCAGCTCTCCATTTCCCCCCTGCGGCAAGCCTTTCATGGACAGGAGGTGGATTTTCGGGATCCCGATGGCAACCGGATTGTACTGCACCAGCCTTCTGCTGCTTTTGAGGAAGCGACGGCCTGGGATCCCCAGGGTTAGATCCGCCAGAGATAGATGGTGTAGGTGTTGATAACATCCGATACGGTGGTGGTGGCGGTGGGGAGCCAATCTCCCATGTCGAAGGAGTGGGTGACCAGACGAGCGCCGGGCCGAAGCTGGGAGCGCAGCTTGTCTCGGATCAGCAGGTGGGAGCGGGGCAGCAAATAGCAGCTCACCACCGTCGCCGGGGTTAAGTCCAGAGTGAGCAGATCCTGCTGGAGAAAAGTAACTCGATCCTGAACTTGGGCTTCTCGGGCCCGCTGTTGGGCTTCCAGGATGCGCTCCGGGTCGATATCCACTCCCATGCCCTGTGTGCCAAAGCGCTGCGCCGCCCGGATGAGAATGCGGCCATCCCCACAGCCCAAGTCGTAGAGAGTATCCTCGCTCCCCACCTGGGCCAAATCCAGCATGGCATCGACAACCAAGGGCAAGGTGCGCACATAGGGGGCCAAGCGGATTCCCTCTGGACTTTGCAGGTTGGGCTGGCATTGGAAGAAGGGATCCCTGCCCACCGAGTTCTGACTCAGCTTAGGTTTGAAACCGCGGGGCACCAAGGGTTGATTCCGAGAAGAGCGGTTTTCTCTGTTCATCAAATATTCTCATCAATTTCCCATCAGTCTATCAACCTGTCGCAGTACAGAGCCCCTGCCGTTCTACTGGGTGGAAAGTCACCGCCAATTGCGTCGGCTCAAGTACAGTCTACTAAGGGGTTATGGGATACACCTGTATGGTCATTTTCAACAGGAATGAAACATCTCCGTTCCATTGCTCTCTAACTCCCCTCTCCCTCTGGAGGGGCTGGGGGAAGCGGCGCGGAGCGTCTGGGCAGCGGCGGGAGTATCTCAATCGAGTCTGGAATGACTATGAACCTGCTTGTTCTAAACCTCACTGGGGTCAAGCCTCGGAAACACGATTTTTATACCCTTTTATATCCCTTAATTTGTAACGGGCTGTATCTCAAAAAATATCTTGATTCAACAACTTAGCCAGGCGTTCCAGCCCCTTTTTGACTTGGCGGGAAACGGTAACGGCACTGATCCCTAGCCGCTCTGCCGTTTCTTTTTGCGTGAGGTCATAGAAGAAGACAAATTCCAAAATCTTGCGGGTACGTTCCTCCAGCTGAGCCAAGGCATGTTGTAGGCGAATACGATCTTCTTCAGCCAGTTGAAAACTGCGGTAGCGCTGATCCGGAACGACCTCCCCCAGAGCAACACTGTCTTCCTCAGTTTGAATCGGAGCATCCAGGCTGAGCAAAAGGCTGTTTTGTTGGGCCAGCTCCAGCTCTCGCCATTCCTGCTCCGTCAGTTGCAGGGCTTCCCTCACCTCGGCCTCAGAGGGAGAACGGCCCAACTCTTGCCGCAGACGGGCAATCACCTTCTTGGCTTGTCTTTGCAGGGTCGTCCAGCGGCGTGGGATCCGCATGGTGGGGCTTTTGTCCCGCAGGTAGTGTTGAATTTCTCCGCGAATGTAGGGCAGGGCAAAGGAGCTAAAAGCCAGGCCTCGGCTGATGTCAAAGCGTTCGATAGCTTGAATCAAACCCAAACAGCCAACTTGCACCAGGTCGTCGTACCCCTCATTGCATTGGTTGCGCCAGTGGTGGGCCTCTTTGCGCACCAAGCCCAAGTTCATTTCCACCAGCCGGTTGCGCAGGGCTGGATCGCGATTCTGGTGGTACAGCCGCAACAGTTCGGCAGTTCGGGCTTTAACATCCTCACTAGATGCCATAGATCCACATGCGGCTGGGAATCCGGTCTTGGCCAAAGGCAATGGAGGGGGGGGCCGCCGGTCGCCTCAGGGAGACGGAGTTCTTGGGAGAGGTCAGGCGAGGGGCCGTTATCATAGACAACCACTTTACCGATTTGCCGAAAATAACTGTAGAACAAGCACTCAAGGAACTCGAAAACCATTCAAAGGTTGAGGATCCCACCCATAACCAACACCCATCCAGTCAAGAGACGCTTTTGCCCAGCCAGACCCTGCGCAAGCAGGTGCTACAGGGCTACAGGGATGGCGTTAGAAGCACAACCGGACACTGTTGAGATTTGCCAAGAGCTGGAACGTTCTTAGTTTGACCAGGTTTCTTGACCCAAGCAACAGCATCTCCACGGAAAATCGGCGGGTTTCATCGGCAAAAGAGCGCAATTTTCCCGTAAGACCCAACGAAATTGCCGGATTTCTGTTGTTGGCGTGCTCTCGTGGTTATTGGTGATTGGGTCAGGTTGGCGGTGAAACAGCCTGTGCATTCCAGCCTCTCCTCTCCTTCTGGGAGGTGAGAACGTCAAGAGGCTGTTCGTGACAGCGGCGGGGGGTTCTTGGGGGGATCCGTGCCGGCAAGGGCTGCCAAAAAGGATGCAAAACTCGGCTCCTCGCGAATGAGGTCGAAATAGGGCTCAGAGGAGAGCAAGGGGCGGTAGCGTTCCGGCTCCAGGCGTAGGGCTTGCTCCAAAGCTTGTAGGGCCTGAGGCACTTGGCCTTCCCAGGCGTAGCAGCAGGCTTTGGCGTAGTGAGCCTCGGCATTGCTGGGATCCATCTGCAGGGCCCGATCAAAACTCTGGATGGCCAGCTCGTAGAGGTTCAAGTCCATCAGCACCAGGCCGCGCTGCACCCAGATCTGAGGGCGTTTGGGATCCTGCGCCAGGGCACGGTCATAGCTGTTGAGGGCCTCCATCGGGTTGCCGAGGCGGTGGTGGGCAAGGGCATGGCCGGCCCAGAGAGAGGCCGATTCGGATCCCAGTTGTAGGGCTCGTTCGTAGCTGGCCAGAGCATCGGCGTAGCGCTCTAGGTGAAACAGAGCCAGCCCCCGACTCTGCCAAACTTGGGCATCGACGGGGTTGATGGCGAGGGCTTTCTCGTAGCTGATTAGGGATCCCTGCCATCGTCCCAGAGAGGCTAAGGTTAGCCCGTGCAGGTACCACGTTTCCGGGCTGTCGGGGCTGAGGGCAAGGGCCCGTTCGTAGGCACGTAGGGCTTCTTCGTAGCGGCCCAATTGCCGCAGCGTGTTGGCCTGGTTAAAGCGGGCCTCAAAAAAATCCGGTTTCAGCCGCAGAGCCCGCTCATAGCTGGCCAGAGCTTCTTGATGGCGACCGAGATCGTCCAGCAGAGAACCACGGTTGTTCCAGGCTTCGGGGAAGTCCGGCTTCAGCTCCAGGGCGCGGTCGTAGCTGGCCAGGGCAGCTTGGGCTTGCCCCAGGTGGTCGAGGGTGGTGGCGCGGTTGTACCAGGCAATGGGATCCTGCGGCTGATCTCCCACCGCCTGCTCGAAGGGCTGTAGTTGAGCCGCCTGTTCCGCCGAAAGAGCCGATGGGTCAACCGCCGGGGCCGGCGAAACGGCTGTAGATTCTGGGGAGGCAGCACGCTTCTGCCGCCGCAGCCACCAGGCCCAACCCCCGGCCAAAAGCAACAGGCTCGCCCCCAGCACCAGCACGCCCACGTCGGTCGGGGCAATCACAAACGGCATGACCCACTTCCTCTTTTCTGCGCGCCTCTACATCATCACCAAAAACGGCAGGGGATCGCTGGGCCCTGCCGGCGAGATCAGCTCAATGCGCTTTTCGCCAGGGTAGGTGTTGGGATCGATCTCAAAGGTAACCGTCAGCGCCTCGGCGTTGGCCTGCACCGGTTCCTTAGAGCGTCCCAAGGGATCCCCAAAGCTGACTCGGATCCCTTTACCCGCCGGGCTGACTCGGATTTCCGTCACCTGATCCAGATGGGATCCCTCTAGGGTACAGACGATTACATCCCCGACAAAGGCCTCCAGAGGCCAGCCCCGCCGCACCACCGGTTTGGACATGGTTGTCGCTGATACATTCACGCTGGACTCTCCTGAACATGGTTCAGGAAAGAAGCGATCGCATCCTGCCTATCTCTGAGCAGGAAGGCGGTATCCCGCAAAGCCCTGAGGAATACCCCCCGAGCGCTTTCCCCCTTCACTTCCCGGCAACCGTTGCGGTGGACTCAAGGATCAGGGGGAAACTTGGTCTACTATATCCCTCTCAATGACTTTTGCCAAACCGCCTAAAGCTCAGTAAATTCAGCAAAGTTCAGGGTTTTGGGGGTTAGAGGCATGCTCCCACAGGCTTCTGCATCTCAGTTTAATTTTTCATTTTCCCCTCCCTGCTCCAGCCCAAAACGGCTTTGGTGGCAGAGAGGCTCTCCCCCCTTGGGCCGGATCTCCTGCCACCCCTCCACAGAAGAGGGAGTTGGGGAAAGGGCAACGGCAGGCGCTCGCAGCAACACCTGGCGGTCTGGGCCCACGCTCACCAAGCGGGGCATCTCTCCAAGACTATCGGCCACCGCAAACAGCACCCGCTCTCGCGCCTGGGGATCCCAGCCCAGCAGCTCAGCATACCCCAGCGCCGGCGGCGGATCCCAGATTTGCACCGGTGGGATCCCTGTCGAGCCAGTGGGCAAAGGCCAGACCACCGCCCGATCCCAGCTCAAATCGGTCTGGAACCAGCCTTCGTACTCCCGCGCCAGCAAAGTGTTCCCCTGCCAGGCTAGAGGCAGGATCATGGCAAAATCCAATGCCTCAACGGGGTCGTACACCGACCCTGAGGCTTGATAGATAACCTGCAAGGCCCGAGTACGGGTGTTCTCGGCAAACAACACACTGGTCAACCGACCAGCCTGAGGCGTGGCCACCAAATCTAGCCGTGTGTACACCTGCCACCGGGGATCCGGCGCCGGCAAGGGATCGCTGCGCAACAGGCCAACCAATGTGCATTGCCGCTGCCGGGCTTGCTCCTGCAAGTCGTACACCCATTCCCAAGGGATGGGCAAAGTAGGGGGAGAGGAGACTCCAGGGGCAGCCGGCGCCATGTCCCTCGCCCAGGCAGCGCTCCCCTCCGCCCAGCCGATCCAAACAGCCACAAGGGCTCTCCCCAGTTGCCACAGCCAGTTTTGCCTGAGCCAGCCCCCCATCTGCCTCACCTTCCGTCGTGACATACTCCCGCACTCATGCTGATGCAAAGCACTCCGCGCCGCTAGCGCGAAAAGGACGTTTCCTGCGCTTGAGGACTACGTCCCGCTGACGCGAAAAGAACGGGATGCCCCACCGCCCTGTACTTGATGTTGATGGCCGCATGGTGGTCGCGTCCTAGTTCTAGCCCACAATGGGAACAAGAATGCCACCTGTCTTGAATCGCTTTCGGTACTCTTTGACCACACCGAGAGCAGTTTTGACTGCTGCC
>NZ_JBSSAC010000045.1:0-21926 GCF_054058315.1 Thermostichus sp. MS-CIW-40 | reverse complement strand
CCGGGCTTGTTTTGTTCTCTGGTAGAGCAGAACAGGCTCAGGGCTACTGAAAGCCCGCTCCGTACCGCTTAGCGGTCGGAGCCGGGTAGTTTACTCCCTCATTTCACAGCTACCGTAGTCTTCAGCTTTCAACCAGGCCACCCTTGAAACCACTATTATGGGTCAAGGCACCCCAGCCAAATGACGAATCCTGTCCGTCTCCCTAAAATAGCGACAGATAACAGGTGAATAGCGCTTTACCCTTTTCCCTAACAGCCTCCTCGAGTCCTCATGAAGCGTGTACTGGTCGTAGATGACGATCCCCTCTCCCTGAAGGTGCTGAGCCGCCACCTGACTCAGCATGGCTATCGGGTTTGTACAGGCGCTTCGGGTGTAGAAGGGTTGCGTCTGTTTGCCCAAGAGCAGCCGGATGTGGTGGTTTCAGATGTGGTGATGCCGGAAATGGACGGCTTCGAGTTTTGCCGACAGCTGCGCCAACAGCGCGGCGGCGAGCTCGTCCCCTTCATTTTTCTCTCTTCGCGGGGAGAGATCGATGACCGGGTTCAGGGCTACGAGCGGGGGGCGGATGACTACATCATCAAGCCCTTTGAACCCCTGGAACTGGTGGCCAAAATCGAGGCCCAGATTGAACGCTCCCGCCGCACCCAATCGGAAATTCTGCGGCTGATCCAACAGCAGTCCCAGCCAAAACCGGAAGCGGCCCCCCGCCCCACTCCACCCGAATTGCCCCTGACCCCTGCCGAAGAGCGGGTCTTTCGGGAAGTCATTCGCGGCTTCACCAACAAGCAAATCGGCGAGAAGCTGTTCATCAGCCCGCGCACCGTGCAAACTCACCTGACCAACATTCTCAGCAAGCTTTCTTTGGAAAATCGCTCGCAACTGGTGCGTTTTGCCTACGAACGGGGCTACACCGCCGAAGAGGAGCCGGGCCAGAAGGGATCCCTTTCAGGCCAGGTGTAGCCTCAAAACAGCACGTGGCGCTTTTCGCACCCGGCAGGGGATCCGCTCCTTGCCCAAGCGGACAAATGCCTCGTAGCGATGGCAGCCGGAGAACCCGTAGTACTCCCCTTCCACTTCCAAAACCTCAATGGGCTCCTGTAGGCCGACTGCTTCAATGGAAGCCATCAGCGCCTGCACCTTATCCGGATCCGTTTGCCGCGGCAAAGGGCGGCGAATTTGGGCAAGGGGAATCTCGCGAATCTGCGCCATGTTGAACTTTCTCCCTAAGCAAGCTACTTAATCATACTCGTTATGACTTTGCTCTATCAAGACTGGCAGAGGGGATGGATTCTCAGGCCAGAGCATGGCAGGATAACACCATTCCTCACTGCTCTATCGCTCAGAAGTTAACCCAGCCATGTGGCAACTCCTCAAAGCCTTATGGGGAAAGATCGCCGGCCAAGTCCCCCCTGCACCCCCCGCTGCCGCGCCACGCAAGGCCCCACGACCGCCCCTTGGCAAGAGGCCGGTTCAGCAGGCCTCTCCCCGGAATGTCCCTGCTGCAGAGGCCGCCCGCAAAGAAGAAGCCCCTGAGCCCACACCAGAACATCCCGCCCCAAAAGTTGCAGTAGCTCAACGGGGTGAGGAACCTGTGGTGTTGCTCCCTTCTCAGGAGAAATCCCCAGACTCCCAGGCAGTAGAATCCCCCATCGGCCCAGCTCAACCCACCTCTACGGCCAAAAGCATCAGCAGCTTCTGGGCCATGACCGACACCGGATCCCGCATTTCCCGCATTGCCGCCACCACCGACAGTGGCCGTGCGGTCAGCTCCATTGCAACTGCCAGGCTCCGCCAACCGGAATAGCGACCGGGATCCCTTTAGCTTCAGAAAAAACTTCAGGGCAAGTCAGGAATAACTCCCATCCATTTCCACCCGCTACTGCAGGGATCCCCAGGGGGCATTGGGCCGATAATAGACAGGTAGCGTTGGGGGCTGCCAAGCATGCTGGAGATGATCTTTAACGGGGCTAACTGGTTTGCTCTGCCCTTTTGGGCCTTGATGATTCTGCTGCCGGGTTGGAAGGTAACCCGCAAAGTGATGGAATCGCTTTTGCCCATCGCTCTTTTGGCGGCGGTTTATTTGTATCTTTTGGTCACCGGGTTTAATGCCGATGTTCTCAAGGAATTTTCCAACCCTCAACTGTCTCTGACCAGCTTAACTGGCCTATTCAGTCAACCCTCTGTTATGGCGACGGGATGGGTCCACTACATCGTCATGGATTTGTTTGTGGGCCGCTGGATCTTCTTGGAAGGGTGGGATAAGCGAGTATGGACAACCCATTCCCTGATTTTGTGCTTGTTTGCTGGGCCTGTGGGTCTGCTCTCCCATTTGCTTACGGTGGCGATTGTACAAGCAACTCGCCAGAACCGGCCCAGTGTTGCTCAACCTGAAAAAGGCTCAGAAGTGCCGCAAGAATCCATCTAGCCCCTGCTTGGCTTTATGGCTCTTTCCGATGCACAGGGTGCAAAATGAGCAGCGTGGGATCATCCTCGACCTCAACGTTGCTGCCACGCAGCTCCCCAGCGCTACGTACTCGCCAGCACACAGGGTGGTTCCCGAGTGCCTTTAGGTGCCGTTGTAAACAACAACCACAAAACCCACTGAGGTCGGATCCAACCGTCAGGCTGTCGGGTTTAGGGCCTACAGCCCGTTTACGCGAACAATGCGCCCTGTGCTGCTGTGGGCGAGAGCGGCTGACTACCCTGGCACTGCAGGCAGCGTAGCACAAAGCCGCTTTAAAGGGCGGGGCTTCAAACCCAGTTTTTCGGTAACCGAATTCTTGTATTCTGAAACCCTGACATACTCCCCGCCCTACTGGCTTGCTTCCGCGCAGCGATGGGACGGGGCCTTAAGCTCAGTCTTCGGGTAAACAGGAGTGCAAACCTCTCATGACTGCTACCTTTGTTCACACACCCTTGGCGCAAACTGTTCTGCCTCGCCCTTCCCGAACTCGGGATCTCCTGCTGGTTCTGGGGGGAAGTTTGTTCGTAGCTGCCTTGGCTCAGGTGCGGATCCCTCTGCCCTTCACGCCGGTACCGATTACCGGGCAAACCTTTGGAGTAATGCTGGTGGGGGCAGGCTTTGGGGCACGGCTGGGCTTTCTCACGTTGCTGGTGTACCTGCTGGAAGGGATCCTGGGATTGCCCTTCTTCAGCGGTGGCAGATCCGGGCTTAGCCACTTGGCCGGGGCGACGGGGGGCTACCTGTTGGCTTTTCCCCTGGCTGCAGGGCTGATGGGTTGGTTGGTGGAGCGCTGGGGCGTGGATCGCAACCCCTGGAAGATGGCGCTGGCGATGTTATCCTGCTCGGCTCTGATTTATTTGCTAGGAGCCACTTGGCTAGGGGTGTGGCTGAACCAGAATGTTGAGCCCACCTCGATCTTGGCCGTCCTCAACAAAGGGGTCTTCCCTTTTATCCCAGGAGACTTGGTGAAGTGCGGACTGGCGGCAGTGCTGCTGCCCACCATCTGGCGCTGGGTGGGTCGGGAAAGGCCACCGGCAGACTCCTAGCCCACTGGGCAAGAGCAGCAACTCTAAAGACCGCTCCGGCAAAGCAGAAGGGGCCTAGGATTAGCCTCGGGTCGGAAAATCTAAAAAAAAGATAACAGCTCCGAGGATTTGGCCTTTTTTCTGAGATTCTAAAAACTGTGCTCAATGCGATGTTCAATACGGCCTATTCATGGAGCTTTTCTTTATATTGCTCTAGAGTTTTATAAGTCGCTGACTGGTCGCGGCAGAGCCCCCTTGTGGGGCTTTTTATTTTCTATCTGCCGACCGGAAAAAGTTGAACTCAACCTACTATGGTCATTCCAAGCTATAATTTGATCTCTATAGACTCCCTAAATAGACGGGAACCCCGTCAGGCAACAGACGCGCCGGATCCCAGAAGCATCCCGGTGGGTAGTCATTCAGTCCTTGACGGGCACCTTCTTTTCCAGCCACTGAGCCACTTGATCCGCCAGATCAACTCCTTCCAACTGACAGAGTTCTCGCAGCATCGTTGGGCTGGTCACGTTCACTTCGGTTAGTCGTTCCCCGATAACATCAATCCCGACAAAATACAGCTTCTCCTGCCTGAGCACCGGTGCCAAAGCCCCGCAGAGAGCCCGTTCTTTTTCGGTAATCTTGGTTTTTTCCACTCGACCGCCGGCAGCAACATTGCCCCGAAAATCGCCCTCTCCAGGGATCCGATTGACGGCACCCAAAGGCTCTCCTTCCAGCAGCAAAATGCGTTTGTCTCCTGCCGCCGCCTGTGGCAAATACTCTTGCACCATCACGGGCAGCCGACCAAATTGGGTGCTCATTTCAATCAACGAGTTGAGGTTTGGATCCCCGGCATTGACCCTCAGGATCCCTTCCCCACCTTTGCCACCCAAAGGCTTGAGCACCGCCTGTCCTTCCTGTTCGACGAACTGACGCAGCAGACGCTTGTTGCTGCTGACGCGGGTGCGCGGGATCCACTCTTGGAATTGCAGGGCATAGAGCTTTTCGTTGGCCGAGCGGATCCCGGCAGGATGATTGAGCACCAGCGTGCGGCTGGGGGAGAGACGATCCAAAAGGTAAGTGGCATAGAGATAGGCCGTATCCACCGGCGGATCCTTGCGCATCCACACCGCCTGCATTTGGCTCAGGGGCAGCAGTTTCTGGTCTTTGACCTCATACCAGGGATCCGCTTGCAGATCCAACCGGATTTCCTCAAGGGATCCCCAAGTTTCCCCTTGATCCCAGTAGAGATCCGCCAGGCCCAGGCAGAAAATGCGGTGTCCCCGTTTCTGCAGAGCTTCCATCAGGGCAATGCTGGTGTCATGGCCCACCTGCAACTGAGGCAATGGATCGACAATAAAAGCTACCTGCATGGGAGGTGTGGTTCACTCACGAAAGGCTGCCCCGAGTATGCAACAAATCGGAGCCGATGGCTCTCCCCCGGTAGGCTGTTTCCACAAGAGAAGGCCCCCTCTGGAAAGCTCGATGCAGGGTTGTCTTTTTAACATCCTCTTAACCTCGGCAGGCGGCGCAAACGTTAGCTTGATAGGTGGGATCCCCAGTTGGCCCTCAGTTCTCGGCTGGGTTGACCGGGTTTCTGGCCTAACCTGTGAGGAATGCTCCATCCGTGAGTGCTCCCCCTTCTCAACCCTCGAATCCGGTTCGCATTGAAACCACGCGGGATTTGCTGGAAGCCTTGCGTGAGGGGCGCTCCCTGGTGGGTGCCAACCTGGAGAATGCCTACCTCTCGCGGGGCCTGTTCGACCGCATTCAGCTAGAAATCGCAGGAGCCCCGCACTGTACCCGTAGGGTCAGTGCCGGGAGGAATGCGGAAGTTATGATAGAACCATGACCCAAGTCCTGACCGTCTCCTGCAAGCTCAAGGTAGCCCAGTCGCAAGCCGCCAAATTGGACGCGACTTTGGAGGCTTTTGGCCAAGCCTTGAACTGGGTCAACCAGAACACGCCGGAGAAGATCGTCAACGCGGTCAAACTGCAATCCCTTTGCTACTACGAGATTCGAGCTCGGTTCGGCTTGTCCAGTAACTTGGCTCAACAGGTGTGCAGACGGGTGGCAGGCGCTCGCAAAGTGGCGAGACAGCGCAACCGTCCGGTTAAAGAGTTCAAGCGTAGGTTCGTTACCTACGACGCACGTATCTTTTCATTCCGCGAGAAAGACTGGACGGTGTCGCTGACCACGGTTGAAGGGAGAGAACGCTTTGAGCTAGCCATTGGTAACTACCAGAGGGGAATACTGGCTGGCTCTAACCCCAAATCGGCCACCCTAGTCCAGCGGAAGGATGGCTCCTACTACATCCAGATTTGCGTAGAGAAAAACCCGCCCAAGCAACAAGATACCGACAGGGTGATCGGGGTGGACTTGGGCAGGACGGATATCGCCCATACGTCAGAGGGGGACAATTGGAATGGACAGCAGTTGAACCGAGTCCGCGACCACTACTCCAAGCTGAGGGCGGTACTCCAACGCAAAGCCAGTAAGGGCACCCGCAGTTCGCGGCGCAGATGCCGTCAACTGCTGCAACGGCTGTCTGGCAAGGAGAGGCGCTTTCAGGCGTGGGTCAATCATCGCATCTCCAAAGCTATTGTCTCCAGGGCAAAAGCTACCAACAGCGCTATTGCTCTGGAAGACCTGACAGGGATCCGGGAAAGGGTCAATCAACAGCCGCGCAGCAAAGCCGAGCGACGCAGGGCCAACAGTTGGGCGTTCTACCAGCTACGCCAGTTTCTGGAATACAAGGCGAGGGCTGCAGGGGTTTCTCTGATTCTTGTGCCGCCTGCTTACACGTCGCAGACCTGTCACCGGTGCTTACACATCCACCCTGAGCAGGGCAAGTCCTACCGCAGTGGCAAGTCGTTCAAGTGTGGGCACTGTGGATGGGAAGGGGATGCGGATTTGAATGGTGCGAATGTGATTGCGCTTTTGGGGGCTGTCGTAAACCAGCCTAGAGGTCCGGGCCTGTTTTGTTCTCTGGTAGAGCAGAGCAGGCTCAGGGCTACTGAAAGCTCGCTCCGTACCGCTTAGCGGTCGGAGCCGGGTAGTTTACTGGAGCCGATTTTACCGATGCCAAGCTCTCCGATGAGACGCGCAAGCTCTTAATCGAGCGGGCCAGCGGCACCAACGAGCTTACCCAACGGGATACCCTCAACACCTTGCTGGCGGGATTGCAACCCAAGTCCCGTAGGCTTTTTGGCTTGCTGTGAGGTTGGAGCTGTCAGACACAACTGGGCTGAGGAGAAAGCTCAAAACCGGCTGAGGTCGATCCCAGCTTCCCGGGCCATGGCTCCTATACCCTTGGCCTTGAGGGTCTTCAAGGCTTTGGTGGAAAGGCGCAGACGAACAAACCGCTTACCCTCTTCCCACCAGATGCGCTTCCACTGCAAATTGACTTCCTGCAGGCGCTTGGTGCGCCGGTGGGAGTGGGAGATGGCAAAAGCGTTGTTGCGTTTCTTGTTGGTTAGTTGGCAGCGACGCGCCATGGGATCAAAGCAAACTCAGCCTAGCTATCGTAAGGCATCTTTTTGTTGGGCAGCAAGCTGAAGTTGACTTTGCAACTGGGCTAGCTCTGCCTTCAGTCGGTCAAAGGTTTGTTGGCAGTGGTTAACGCTTTTTAGGGGCAGCTCTTCGTTTTTGGCAATGCAGGTTACCTGTACAGAGCCGTCGGCAGCCTGGAGGGTGCGATCCACAAACACTTCCACCGTGACCAGTTTGGTGTAGGGATTTTTTCCGGGAGGCTCACCGGCCACCCAGTAATCAGGGCTGCTGTGGAGGACATTGAGTTGGCAGCGCTCCAAAACGGCGCGGATCGACTCGCTTAGCTGCTCGGCTGAGCCCACAAGCTGGGTAACGCAGGAGTATCGAGCCATAGGACAAGCAAGTCACCACGGTTATCCTACCATCAAGTTTTCGGCTCCTGCAGCCAAAGGCGAACCGGCAGAATTGCGCTCAAGAGTACTCTACACCGGCTCGGTCAACCCTGCTGCGAGGAGGTGAATTACGTTAGAACATGAACAACTCCCAGGAGAGTTGCCATGTTTAGGGTCTCCTGTTTGGCTCATTCTCTTTTGCTACTGGGATCCCTGGGCCTGGGTTGGATAGGCGTGTCTTTTGCCCACGCGCAGCCCTTTCAGGCGGGCGACCTGGATGGGGATGGCCGTTTGACGGTGCAGGATCTCAACCTGTTGGGGGCCTACTTGCGGGGAGAACGGGGATTGACCGACGACCAGATCCGAGCTGCCGATGTCGATCAGGATGGACGGATCACAGAAGCCGACTGGCAAGTGTTGCAGCAGCGCATTCAGGCAGCAACGGATGTGCCCACAGGACAGGTGCAGTTGGATTCCGCCTATTCGGGACAGGTGGTGGATCGGCTGACGGGGCAGCCCTTGGCCGGGGCGGAGGTGGCCATTCCGGGGGCGGGTATTTCGGTGCGCACCGATGCCCAGGGTCGGTTTCGCCTGCCAGGGCCGCTGCCGGCAGAAGAAATTTTGGTGGCGCGGCTGGAAAATTACTTGCCCTATTCCCAAAGTACAGGCAACGGTCAAGCCGGCGGGGATCGGCCTTGGCAACTGCAGTTGGAGCGCTGGGATCCTAATACGACTTTGGTACTGGAGGCGAATGTCATCCGCCTGGGGGATAACCAGTACTCACCGGAATCGGCTGCCGCCGGGCAATTTTTGGGCCCTGCCCAAGGGGTGGAGATGACCCGCTCTTTCACTTTGCAACGCCTGCCTTCGCGCCCACCGGTTTTGCGGATTGGATCCCTGATTGGGTTGGATACTGCCGCCGCCTATCGGGCCGGTCAATCCCGGATCCCCAGTGCCAACATGTCTCCCATGCAGGTCATCCTGAACGGAGTGGAAGTCGAACAGATTCACCTGGGGGGAGATAACCTACAGATTCCCCTGCCGCTGCAACCTCTGCGCCTGGGCCTGAACACTGTTACCCTGCGCACTGGCAAAACCCTGATTCAGCCCCCCATGGTCACCCGTGGTCCCCAAGTGCCGATCAGCATTCCCCTTTTCGGGGGATCCCTGCACATCTCGGTGCCGCTAGGAGGTGATACAGTCATCCGGCACGGTGGAGCCTGGGTGGATCATGACGATGTGCAGTTGGCTAACGTAACCATCGAGATCCCCAACTGACCCTGCTCCGTTCAATGGTTTTACGGCCCATACCGTCAGCCAATAGCTTGGACGTTGAATCCAGGTTGAGCGGGCCACGGGGCCTGTCGGTCAAGAGGAACAAGCTTGAGCCTGCTTTCGATAACTGACTCGATATCTGATCCGTTTGCTCAACAAGGGAAATACGTTTGTCCAACGATTGGAAGATTCCCCTTCCAATAGCAGGCATACTGCAGTTGCTGAATTGCTCCTCTTCGATGCCTCTGGGAGTTCTGGGCATCTCGATCTTCGAGAGGGATCCCTGAGGTGGCCCATGTGAGTGAGGTGAAATCCTGGCAACCGAGCAGATCGATAACCCAAACTGAGGAGAGCTGACTATGAGTATGAGTATGAATAGGGCTTCTGCCTTCCCCTTAACCTGGCTGTGGACGGGATCCCTGGCCCTGGGGGTGACGGCCCTGGTGACCCGCCAAGTGATCTGGGGGCTCTTACCTTTGGCAGCAGCCTACCCTGCCATCCGCCGCCGCGAAGAACAGCTTGGCCAAGTTCTGGAACAGACCTGGACACAGCAGCAACAGACAGCAACCCAACTGGAGACCCTGCAAGCGCGTTTCGAGGTGCTGGACGCTCGGCTCACTGCTGAACCGTCCCTTCTGCAGCAGACCTTGGCTTCCCCGGCTGAAGCCATTCAAGAGCTCGAGCAGAAAGTAAAGGTTTTGGAGCCCATCTGGGTACAGCAGCAGCAGACGGCGGCCCAACTGGAAACATTACAAGGGCGGATCGACGCCCTCGAAGCTCGGCCTGCGTCTCATCTGTCCGTGCGGCAACAGCTGGCCCCCATCACCCAGGCCATCCAGCAAATCCAGCAGCGGTTAAAAGCCGTGGAGCTGCGGTTGAATGCTCTGCCGGTATCCCAGCCCCAAGTGACTTTGGAGCAACTGGAGTTGGTGCAGGCGCAACTCCAACACCTGCAGCAGCTGGTGGCATCCCAGCCGACCCCTGCTTTTCCCCGCAAAGCCCTGGGGGTGTTCATCGACGCGGCCAATCTCCACGCCAGCGCCCAGCAGTGGGGATCCCATCTCGACTATCCCAGTCTGCTCAGCTGGCTGGCCCAGGGCAGATCCGAGATGGAAGTGCATGTCTACAGCGGGGTAGATCGCCACAACCTAGCTCAGCGTCGTTTCCTGCGGGAGTTGAGAAAACAGGGCTATCGGGTGGTCACCAAGCCGGTGGTGATCCACGCCGACGGCAGCCGCAAAGCCAATCTGGATGGGGAGCTGATCGTGGACTTGATGGCGATGCACTCCCACTACGAGACAGTGCTGCTGCTGAGTGGGGATGGAGATTTTGTGCCGGCCCTCAAGCATATCCGCCGCCAAGGCTGCCGGCTGGAGGTAGCCGCCTACAGGCCGAACACGAACCCGGCGTTAATTCGGATAGCCGACCAGTTCGTGGATTTGTGCGCTTGGCAGGGAACAGGAACGCTGGTGCCGCTGCCTGCAAAACAGACTCCGGCCACCGGCTAAACCTTGCCATCTCAGCACAGTTACATCGATCCCTGACTCCCCTCTCCCAAGGCAGGGAGAGGGGCTGGGGGTGAGGGTAGGCGGCACAGCGTCTTAACCTTGTTTGAAGTGATCAGAAGTGCTCATCTTCTCTAACCATTTTCTGATTTGCAGTCTCAACGCCTGAGACTCGCTTGGATCAACCTTGCCCCAGCAGTCAACTTAACCCCAATTGGAGAGTCCAGATGTCAACGCAACTCACACAGCGGTTTGTGCAGGCAATGCACTATGCCCACCGCTGGCACGCTTCCCAAACCCGCAAGGGAACCGGGATCCCTTACCTCAGCCATCTGTTGGCCGTAGCAGCCATCGCCCTGGAGCATGGGGCGGATGAAGATGAAGCGATTGCCGCTCTGCTCCACGACAGCCTAGAGGACGGCCCCCACAACACAGGCGAGCCCCGCGCCCAAATCGAGCAACAGATCCGGGAGCACTTTGGAGAACGGGTGCTGCAGATCATCCTGGGATGTACGGATACCGAAAGCGATGGCTCCCGAGGCGAGCCCAAAGAAAACTGGAAAGAGCGCAAAACCGCCTACCTGAAGCACCTGGAAACGGCAAATGCCTCGGTTTTGTTGGTGGCCGCCTCTGACAAGCTGCACAACGCCCGCTGCATCTTGCGGGATTTTCGCCAACTGGGGGATGAACTCTGGCAGCGGTTTTCCGCCGGAAAAGAGGGATCCCTGTGGTATTACCGATCGTTGGCAGAGATTCTGAGGCGACGGCTGCCCGGCAATCTATCGGCGGAGCTTCAAGAGCTGGTGGCTGAGTTGCAATGCCAAGCTGGAGCGGTAATGCCTTGACAGAGACAAGCAGGGCTGAAGAAAATGCTGAGGGCAGCCCTATTCATCACACTTTTTGGGTCACGCACCTATGGTTCTCGCTGTTGGCACCCCTGCTCCTGGGTTTAACACCACTGACACCCAAGGCAACCAGGTTTCGCTGGCTGATTTTGCCGGCAAAACCGTTGTCCTCTATTTTTACCCCAAAGACGACACCCCCGGCTGTACCAAAGAAGCCTGTGGATTCCGCGACGCCTACGCCGACTACCAAAGCAAGGACGTGGTGGTGCTGGGGGTGAGCATGGACGACCAAGCTTCTCACCAAAAGTTCACCGAAAAGTACAACTTGCCTTTCCCCCTACTGGTGGATAGCAGTGGGGTGATTACCCGCGCCTACGATGTGGATGGGGGCGGCTATGCCAAGCGGGTGACCTACGTCATTGATGGCGAGGGCAAAATTGCCAAGGTCTACCAGAACATCAATACCGAAACCCATGCCCGCGATATTTTGGCGGATTTGGGTTTGTAGAAACGCTGCCTCTTTTCAGTACTCCTCGCTAGATCCCGGCCTTTGCGCATGAACGACGACATTCCGGTCGCCCGTCGCCAGTCCACTCCGGCGAAAAAAGCGCAAAGTTCGGTGCCTGCCCTGAGGTCCCGTCTAGTCTTGGGCCTGGTGCTGGTTGGGCTAGTGCTCCTGGCGGGTTGGGGGATAGAGAAGTTACCGGGATCCCAGCAGGCGGCGGATCCCCAAGTTCCGGAAGAAGCCGCTCAGCCCCCTCTGCCGCAGCCAACTGTGCAGAATGGGCGAGTTTCCTTGCTGGGGCACTATGCCTATTCCGAAGCTCCCGCAGATAGCTTGCGGGTGGTGGGCCACTACCGCGGTCGCGAGGTGCGCCTACGCCAGGGGGCTGCTGAAAGTTACCTACGCATGAGCGAAGCAGCTCGAGCTGCCGGTATCCGCCTTGTCCCCATTTCGGGGTTTCGCTCCATTGCCGATCAAGAGTTCTTGTTTTTTCAATTGGCTCAATCCCGAGCCTTGCGACCCGAAGAACGGGCTGCTGTCAGCGCTCCCCCTGGCTACAGCGAGCACCACACCGGCTACGCCATCGACATTGGGGATGCCGAGTTCCCCCAGTGGGATACCCAAGAAGCCTTTGAGACCACTCCTGCCTTCCAGTGGCTGCAGAGCAACGCAGCCCGCTTCGGCTTTGAGCTGTCTTTCCCCAGAAACAACCCTCAGGGGGTGAATTACGAACCCTGGCACTGGCGCTTTGTGGGCGACCGCCATAGCCTAGAGACCTTTTACAAGCGCTAGCCAACTCCCTTCTTCTGAGGGGAGGGGGGCTTGGGGTGAGGGCCCAAAGAGCGGATGACGCGATTCGAACGCGCGACCGTCTCGTTGGCAACGAGAAGCTCTACCACTGAGCTACATCCGCGTCGGGAAATTTATGATGGCAAGTTTTGCGGTGGTTTGTCAAGTCAGGGATCCCTGGCGCATTTTGTTCCAGAATGAGAGAAGTTCATCTTTCTTTGCAGTTGCGCAAAGTCTGGGCGGGATCCCGGGCAGCGCCTGTTTGAGGGTATTGCTATGCGGGTAGCCATTATTGGGGCCGGATTGGCCGGGTTGGTGACGGCAGTCGATTTGGTTGAAGCAGGACACGAGGTGCAGCTCTACGAGGCGCGGCCTTTTGTCGGCGGCAAGGTGGGATCCTGGCAGGATGCCGATGGCAACCACATCGAGATGGGGCTGCACGTTTTTTTCTGCAACTACAGCAATTTGTTTGCCCTGATGAAAAAGGTGGGGGCCTACGAGAACCTGCTGCCCAAGCAACACACCCACACCTTTGTCAACCGAGGTGGGCAAACGGCCAGTCTGGATTTTCGCTTTCCCCTGGGGGCGCCTTTCAACGGCCTCAAAGCTTTTTTCACCACCGAGCAGCTCTCTTGGGCGGACAAGCTGCGCAACGCCTTGGCGCTGGGCACCAGCCCTTTGATTCGCGGCTTGCTGGACTATGAAGGGGCAATGCGGCAAATTCGCGCCTTGGATCGGATGAGCTTTGCCGATTGGTTTCGTCGGCATGGGGGATCCGAGGGTAGCCTGAAGCGGATGTGGAACCCGATTGCCTATGCCTTGGGCTTTATCGATACAGAGCATATTTCTGCCCGCTGCATGCTGACGATCTTTCAGATGTTTGCCAGCAAAACAGAGGCCTCCAAGCTCAATTTCCTCAAGGGATCCCCGGACACCTATCTCACTCAGCCTATCGTCCGCTACATCCAAGCCCGTGGGGGCCAGATCCACACCCGCAGAGGGGTCAGCCGCATTGAAGTGAGCGACTCCTCTCCCTACCCCGTGACCGGCTTGCTCTTGGCCAATGGAGAGCGGGTGGAGGCAGATGTGTATGTGTGTGCAACGGCAGTGGAAGGGGCCAAACGGCTGATCCCGGAAGTGTGGCGGCAGTGGCCTCAGTTCGACAACCTCTACAAGCTGGAATCCGTACCGGTGGCCACGGTGCAGTTGCGCTTCGATGGCTGGGTGACGGAGCTGAACCCCCAAGGCCAGGCCAAACGAGCCAGCCAACACCCAGAGGCTCTGGGTATCGACAATCTCCTCTACACCGCCGATGCCGATTTTTCCTGTTTTGCCGATCTGGCCCTCACCAGCCCCGCCGACTACTACAAACCCGGCCAGGGATCCCTGCTACAATGTGTGCTCACGCCGGGGGATCCCTTCATAGCCATGCCCAACGAGCAAATTGCCCAGCACGTGCTGCACCAAGTCCACGAGCTGTTTCCTTCATCCCGGCAACTGAACATGACCTGGTACAGCGTGGTGAAACTGGCCCACTCCCTCTATCGAGAAGCACCGGGCATGGATCCCTATCGCCCACAGCAAAAGACCCCAGTACCCAACTTCTTTTTTGCCGGCAGCTACACCGCCCAAGACTACATCGACAGCATGGAAGGGGCCACCCTCTCCGGCCACCTGGCTGCTCAGGCCATTCTGGCTGCCCACAGGGATCCCTGATAGGAGCATGACTCTAGTCAATAATAAGCTCAACTATACTGAAAATAATGTATAATATGTTCAGTACGGATTACTACCAGTTGATCTTTCTGTTTACTTTCGAGTCTGCCAACATGGTAGCCAAAGCAAAGCAGAAAATTGGTAGTAAGACGACACGGAAACTGCGCTTTGGGTATTCTACTCAAAGCTTTGCGGGATACCGCCATTCTGGTTGGAAACAAACAGAATGCTATCGCTGCATAGTTGAACAGTGATGTTCAGCAGTGTTCAGCGTAAATGTATCAGGACTTAAAACCGGCTTAAAACCGTCGTGAAGCCGCTTGCCAACTCCAAACTGCTGTCTCCTTTTATGGAAGAAGGGGACTTTTGCTGTGGGAAAAGAGCTGGAAGTGAGCGCAACATAGCAATGGGGAGCTGGAACAGGCTCCGCTCGCAGCTCTGGAAACCCGCAGTTTATGGCTCGACTGGAAGATCTCACCCCTGGCGCCAAGGTCAAAGGGATCCTGCCCAATCAAACCGTTGCCATCGTGAGTGTGAGGTGGTACGGCAGCAGCACCATCGAGGCCATCTACAAAGACACTCAGGGGCGTCTCCATTCAGAGCTTCTGTTTCGGGATAAAGAGCCAACCCTAGAGGTGGTAGCCGAGGGATCCCTTGGCAACTTCGAGGGAGACGGCGCCTTATTTCGCCTAGCTTCAGAGGCCTATCGGATTCGGCTGGCGCACCTGTTTGATCCCTTGCTGGCCGTTCACACCTCTCTGGTAGAACCCCTGCCCCACCAGATCAGCGCCGTCTATGGGGAAATGCTCACGCGGCAGCCGCTGCGGTTTTTGCTGGCCGATGACCCAGGTGCCGGCAAAACCATCATGGCAGGGCTTTTGGTTAGAGAGCTATTGATTCGAGGTGACTTGCACCGCTGTCTCATCGTTTGCCCGGGGAGTCTAACGCTGCAGTGGCAAGATGAGATGGTGCAAAAGTTTCATTTGCCCTTTGAGATCTTGACCAACGATCGCATTCAAGCCGCCCGAACTGGCAACCCTTTCCTGGAGATACCTCTTCTCATTGCCCGCCTCGATAAGCTCAGCCGAGATGAGGCCCTGCAGGAGAAACTGAGGCAAACTGATTGGGATCTGGTTATTGTTGATGAGGCCCACAAACTCTCCGCATCCTTCTTTGGGGGAGAAATCAAAGAAACCAAGCGTTACAAGCTGGGCAAGTTGCTCTCGCAGCTAACACGCCACTTTTTACTGATGACAGCCACTCCCCACAACGGTAGAGAAGAAGACTTTCAGCTTTTTTTGGCTTTGCTGGATGGGGATCGCTTTGAGGGGAGATTCCGAGATGGAGTTCATACCTGTGATGCCTCGGATTTGATGCGGCGGCTGGTGAAAGAAGACCTGCTCAAGTTCGATGGCAAGCCTCTCTTTCCCGAACGGCGAGCTTACACCGTCCAGTACGTCTTGTCTGACCTGGAAGCCAGGCTCTATAAGGAAGTGACCGATTACGTGCGCGAAGAGTTTAACCGCGCGGAAGCTTTAGAGCAAGGTAGCCGCAAAAGGACGGTCGGTTTTGCTTTAACCATCCTGCAACGTCGGCTAGCCTCTTCTCCAGAAGCGATCTACCAATCCTTGCTGCGAAGACGAGAGAGACTGCAGCGGAAGCTAAAGGAAGAACAATTGCGCAGCCGGGGAGACAACCTTGCTTTTACCACTTCCCTGCTAGACGAAGAAGGCTGGGATGAGGATTTTGAAGACTGCCCTGCTGAAGAGCGGGAACCGCGAGAAGAAGAGCTGGTAGATCAGGCAACTGCCGCCCGCACAATTGTCGAGCTGCAGGCAGAAATTCAGCGGCTGCAGGAGCTGGAAAAATTAGCCTTGCAAGTGAGACGTAGCGGCAAAGACCGCAAGTGGGAGGAGCTATCGAAACTCTTGCAAAATCAGGGGGAGATGTTTGATGCCGGCGGACATCGGCGCAAGTTGGTTATCTTCACCGAACATCGAGATACCCTCAACTATCTGGCTGACCGAGTGGGGAACTTGCTGGGCCAACCGGAAGCGGTGATCACCATTCACGGCAGCATGGGTCGAGAAGAGCGCAAAAAAGCCGAGGAAGCCTTTAAACAGGATCCCGCCGTTCAAGTACTCATTGCTACCGATGCTGCGGGAGAAGGGATCAACCTTCAACGGGCCCACCTGATGGTGAACTACGACCTGCCTTGGAACCCCAACCGCCTGGAGCAGCGCTTTGGGAGAATTCACCGCATTGGTCAAACCGAGGTCTGCCACCTGTGGAACCTAGTGGCCGAGGAAACGCGGGAAGGAGATGTCTACTTGGCTTTGCTGAAAAAAATAGAAATCGAGCAAAGGGCCTTGGGGGGCAAGGTCTTCGATGTCCTGGGCAAAGCGATTGCCGGTCAAGAACTGCGAGAGCTGCTGATCGAGGCCATTCGCTACGGGGATCGTCCAGAGGTCAAGGCCCGACTCAATCAAGTGATTGCAGATCGCCTAGACCACGAGCGGCTCAGGGAACTCCTGGCAGAACGCGCCCTGGCCCACGACTCGATGGATACGACCAAAGTGCAGCAAATCCGGGCGGAAATGGAGCGAGCCGAGGCCCGCAAGCTCCAGCCTCATTTCATTGCCTCCTTCTTCCTAGAAGCTTTTCAACGCTTGGGTGGCACCATTCGAGAGCGGGAACCCAAACGCTATGAAATTACCCATGTGCCGGCAGCAATTCGCAATCGCGACCGCCAGATTGGGTTGGGCGCACCCATCTTAAAAAAATACGAGCGGATTACCTTTAACAAAAACCTCATCAGCGTCCCCAACAAGCCCCCGGCAGAGTTCATCTGCCCAGGCCATCCCCTGCTGGATGCCACTCTGGACTTGGTTTTGGAGCAACACCGAGATTTGCTCAGACAGGGATCCATCCTCGTCGATGAAAACGATCCCGGCGAAACACCACGGATACTGGTGTACCTAGAGCATGCCCTTCAGGATGGGCGCCTAGACCGAAATGGCCAGCGACGGGTTATCTCCCGACGGATGCAATATGTGGAGATCTTTCTCCCCGCTCCCCAAGGGCTAGGAGGAGGAGAGAGCGTCAGGGTAAGAAGCGCCGGCTATGCTCCCTACTTGGACTACCGGCCCCTAACTCCCGCAGAGCGCGACCTTGTGAAAGCGAAAGCTGGATCCCACATCCCCCAGCTCTCGGCTTCAGAGGTAGAAAGCCAAGCCATCGCTTACGCCATTGAGCGTTTAGTTCCCCAGCATTTCCAGGAAATCAAAGCTCAGCGGGAAGAATTGATCAACAAGACGGAGCTGGCTGTTAAAGATCGCCTCACCCGAGAAATTAACTACTGGGATCATCAAGCTGCACAGTTGCGGCTGCAAGAGCAAGCCGGCAGGCCCAACGCCAAGCTCAACTCTGCCAAGGCTCAGCAGCGGGCGGATGAGTTGGCGGATCGCCTTCAGAAGCGCCTATCGGAGTTGGAGCAGGAGCGTCAGCTATCCTCCTTGCCGCCGGTGGTAACCGGGAAAGCCTTGGTGATCCCCATCGGACTGCTGCAGCGGCTACAGGGCAAGCGAGGGTCAACCCCTACCACCTTTGCCCGCGAAACCCGGCGAGTAGAACAAGCAGCAATGGCTGCCGTTATGGCCATAGAGCGGGCGTTGGGCTACGAACCTCGTGATGTCAGCGCTGAAAACCTGGGCTATGATATCGAATCCGCTGGAAGGGAAGGCCTTCGCTTCATTGAAGTCAAAGGCAGAGTTGAGGGAGCAAAGACGGTAACCGTTACCAAAAATGAAATCTTGACAGCTCTCAACAAACCCGACCATTTCATCCTGGCTTTGGTAGAAGTGCCAGCCGATCCCGCCTTTCCAGAAGGGGATGCCTTCAGGGTAAAGACCCCTGCAGGCACCTACACCGTGCCGGGCGAAGGCTGCCAGGTGCGGTATGTGCGGCGGCCTTTTCAACGGGAGCCGGATTTTGGGGCCAGTAGCGTCAACTATGATTGGAAAGAATTGTGGAATCGAGGAAGGGATCCCAAATAGATACTAACTTTCATTGGTAGGATGAATTCATGCTACTGGAATTGCGGCAAATCCATGTTCCAGCAGGTCAGCGAGTTGTCTTGCAGCCCAACATGGCTTGTCCAAAATCAAGATGCCTTAGCTTGTGGGGGCGTGGGGTAGCTAAGCCCCGCACTGTACCCGTAGTGTCAGTGTCGGGATACAGATACCCCCACATGATGTATGATGGGAGTAGTTGTATAAAACGGCGTTGCCGGAATCTGGTACAACTACGCGGTAGGGCATTCCGTGTCTGCGCGTGGAGGGTTCTTGCGAAGGCTCCCCGATGAAGCGCGAAGCCCACGCTGTACCTGTAGGGTCAGTGATGGGAGTATGTCACTTGTTCTTGAACAGGCTGGAGCCATCTTTTCGTTGAGCCCGCCTTCCCCTCAGACTAAACTCTAAACTGCAGCCTGTTTAACCCGAGTAAACTACCCGACACCAACCGCTAGGCGGTACGAAGCGGGCTTTTAGTAGCCCTGCAGTTAGCAAGCCAACCACGTTCGCGAAGCGAGCCGTAGGCTTGACCTCTGGGGTGGTTTACAGCACCCCCAATCGACCGTTACCAGTGCCTTAAACAACCGTTTTTGGTGTCCGCAGTATTATTTATTATAGCATTCCTCCCGACACCGACCCTACGGGTACAGTGCGGGGCTCCTGCAATTTCTAGCTGACCTTTGTCTAATGAGCCGCCGCAAGAAGCTGATTGAAGTTGCCCTACCCCTCGAAGCCATCAATCTGGAATCGGCTCGCGAGAAATCCATCCGCCATGGTCACCCCAGCACCCTACATCTCTGGTGGGCGCGGCGACCCCTAGCAGCCTGTCGGGCAGTGCTCTGGGCTTCCCTGGTCGATGACCCTTCCAGTTGGCCGGACAAGTTCCCCACCGAGGCCGACCAAGAGCGAGAGCGGCAGCGGCTGTTCAACATCCTAGGCCGCATAGAGATCGAACAGGGGAAGCGGGTCGTGCGGGGTCTGGTGTCCTGGGATGACGTGAACAATCCCAACTCCGGCGTGCTGGAGGCAGCGCAGCGAGAGATTGCCCGATGTCTAGCCTGGGATCGAGGAGAAGAGCCACCTACGGATCCGGCAGCCGTTAGAGCATACATCGCCAAGTACGCGCCGCCCGTTTACGATCCCTTTGCCGGTGGCGGATCCATCCCGTTGGAAGCGCAGCGCTTGGGGTTAGAGGCCCATGCCAGCGATCTCAACCCGGTGGCGGTGCTGATCAACAAAGCATTGATTGAGATTCCACCGAAGTTTAAGGACAAAGCCCCCATCAACCCTGAAGATCGGGCTAAGAAGCATATCTCAGCCTGGCGGGGTGCCCAAGGATTGGCAGCAGATGTCCGGTATTACGGGGCTTGGATGCGGAAACAAGCCTTTGAGCGCATTGGACATCTCTATCCTCCCTGTTCAAACCCCTTAGGCACAGAGGAGTTGACGGTGATTGCCTGGTTGTGGGCGCGGACGGTGACCTGTCCAAATCCAGCCTGCCGCTGTCAGATGCCCTTGGTGCGATCGTTTCAGCTTTCGACGAAGAAGGGGAAAGAGGCTTGGGTAGAGCCAGTGGTGGTGAATGGGGGAGAGAACGCTTCTGCTCCCTCGATCCGGTTTGTGGTCAGGTCAGGTAAGGGCAAAGCGCCGGAGGGAACCGTAGGCCGCAAAGGAGCACGCTGCATTGCCTGCGGAACACCTGTGCCACTGGAGTACATCCGCAAAGAGGGTCAGGCCGGACGCATGGGATCCCAGATGATGGCCATTGTGGCGGAGGGACAAAATGGCAGGGTGTATCTATCACCTCAACAAGAACACGTTGAAATTGCTGAATCAGCACAACCTACTTGGAAGCCATTGGGAGAATTACAAGGTAAATGCCGAGTTAGTGTTCCGTTATACGGAATGAATACTTTTGCCGACCTCTTCACACCTCGGCAACTGGTGGCCCTCACCACTTTCAGCGACTTGGTGGCGGAAGCACGGGAAAAAGCCATTGCCGATGCCAAGGTGGTACGCACCGCTGACGCGACTGCCGCCGGACTCCCCAATGACGATGTGCCCTTGGCTGAGGGTGGAACAGGAGCTAGAGCCTATGGAGAGGCGATTAGCGTTTATTTGGCGTTTGCTGTCGATCGATTAGCAGATAGATGCTCAGCAATTTGTAGCTGGGATGTTGGATATGCAAAAGTTCGGAATACATTTGGAAGACAAGCTATTCCAATGGTTTGGGACTATGCAGAATGCTGCCCCTTCAGTGAATCAACTGGAAATTGGATAGCTTGTGTAGATTGGGTTTGGAAAGTAGTGGAAAAATCCTCTAACTTCATGAATGCTCAAGTCACCCAACACGACACAACAGTCCCTCACCTTCAGGACACCATCCCCAAAATTATCTCCACTGATCCTCCCTACTATGACAACATTAGCTATGCCGATTTATCAGACTTCTTCTATGTTTGGCTGCGCCGTTGTCTCAACTCTGTATACCCCGATCTTTTTAGCACTCTTTTGGCTCCCAAGGATCAAGAGTTGGTAGCTACTCCCTACCGTTTTAGTGGAGACAAGCAAAAGGCTAAAGAGTTCTTCGAGGCAGGATTAAGTAAGGCTTTTAACCGAATTCGCGGCATTTCTCATGCCGATTACCCGCTCACGGTTTACTACGCCTTTAAGCAAACGGAAGAAGACACCTCTCCCCAAGGACAAGGGGAAGATGAAGAGGATGATGACACGGACAAGCCTATCCCCCTCTCCCGTACTGGTAGGGGAGCCAGGGGTGAGAGCCCAGAGCGCATGAGTGGCCGAGTCTCTACGGGTTGGGAAACCATGCTCGAAGGCTTGATCAGGGCTGGGTTCACCATTGACGGCACTTGGCCTCTGCGAACCGAACTCGCTAACCGCATGATTGCATCTGACACTAACGCCCTCGCTTCCTCCATCGTTCTAGTCTGCCGTCCTCGTCCTGCCGATGCGCCCAAGGCTACCCGTCGCCAATTCCTTGCCGAGCTGAAGCGCGAGCTGCCCAAGGCGCTTAAACTTCTGCAGCAGGGCAGCATTGCTCCTGTGGACTTGGCCCAAGCCAGCATCGGCCCCGGCATGGCCATCTATTCCCGCTACGCTGCAGTTTTGGAAAGCGATGGCTCGCCCCTGACCGTCCGCACTGCCCTGCAGCTGATCAACCAGTACCTAGATGAATATCTCAGCGAACAGGAAGGGGAATTGGATGAGGGCAGCCGCTGGGCCACCACTTGGTTTGCCCAATATCAATTTGAGCCAGGCCCCTACGGGGAAGCAGAAGTCCTCAGCAAGGCCAGAAACGTCAGCATTGAGTCCCTTGAGGAACTTGGGATCCTAGAAGCCAAGGCCGGCAAGGTGCGGTTGTTGAGAAGAGAGGAAATAGCCCAGAGAAAAGAAAAGGGAGCAGATTCCCTCTCCTTGCTCCTTGCTTCCTCCGCCTGGCTCATCACCCAGACCCTCATCCACACCCTCGATCGGAAAGGAGAAATGGAAGCCGCCGCTCTCCTGGCTGTCTTGGGAGATAGAGGTGCGGTTGCCCGCGATCTGGCCTATCGGCTCTATACCCTCTGCGAAAAGAAAGGCTGGACTCAAGAAGCCCTAGCCTATAACACTCTCGTCATTGCCTGGCCGGAAATTAACCGGCTAGCATCCGAAATAAAGAAAAAGCAGCATGATCCTTTCCAGCCCAGCTTGCTTTAGCCCCCTACCTCTGGGGGAAGCAAAGCATAAAAGACCTCAGCCAGAAATCGCAGGAGCCCCGCACTGTACCCGTAGGGTCACTGCCGGAAGGAATGCGCTTTGATGAAGTACAATGAACTTATGAGCCAAGTCCTGAC
>NZ_JBSSAC010000044.1:0-22791 GCF_054058315.1 Thermostichus sp. MS-CIW-40 | reverse complement strand
TGCGGGATACCGCCTTCCTGCTCAGAGATAGGCAGGATGCGATCGCTTCTTTCCTGAACCATGTTCAGGAGAGTTCAGCGTGAATGTATCAGCATGAGCAGCTCAAGAGCCCTTTCAAATGGCCGCTGCAGAAGAGAACACCAAGACGTAGGGATCCCCGGCTGTTGCAGTTAACATGGGCATGGCCTGTTTATTGCGTGGGTATCATGCCGCCACTGTTGTTCCGGTTATCCGTCCGGCCCTGGCGAGCCTTGTCGGTGGGCCTGGCAGTTGTGTTGGGGATGGGAGGGTGGAGCTCTGCCCAGGCCCAGGTGTTGCTGCACGTCCCTCTGCCCAATGGGGGCTTGATGCAGGCCCAAGCGCTACAACTGGCCACCGACTCGCTGCGGCTGGCCCAGTTTGGTCAACCGGAAGAAGCGCTGCGCCGCCTGCAACTGGCCGTGGCCATGGTGCCCAACTCCTCAGAGCTGCTCTATGTTTTAGGCAACGTCCACCTAGAACTGGGGGACTTGGAGCAGGCGATTGCCTCGTTGCAGAAGGCCCGCGCCCTGTCTCCTCAAGATGGGGCTGTTCTCTACTCGCTGGGATCGGCTTATTTGCGGCAGGGCAGCTACTTTGCCGCTGCTGAAACCCTGGAACGAGCGGTTGCCCTGCAACCGGATAACCCCAACGCTCGCTTCCAACTGGGCAATGCCTACCTCATGCTGGATCGGTGGGATGCGGCCCGGCAGGAATATGAGAAGACCTTGGAGTTGGATCCCGCCTACTGGCCGGCCATGAACAACATGGGCTTGGTGGACTATGAGCAGGGGGATCTGGACGCCGCCATCGATCGCTGGGAACGCACGATAGAGATGAACAATGCCGTAGCAGAGCCCTATTTGGCCCTGGCGACTGCCCTCTACATTCGGGGAGAAACCGAACGGGCTGAGGAACTGGGGGCAAAGGCCATGCGCTTGGATCCCAACTACGCCCGCCTGCAGGTGTTGCGGGAGAATCTGTGGCGAGAAAACCTGCTGCGAGATGTGCAGATCCTCCTGCGCACCCGCCCTGTTGCAGAAGCTCTGCAGCAAGCCGCTATCGAGCAGTTCAACCGGCGGATGGGCCTCTCAGAATAGATTCAGGATAGATTTAGGAATTGACAGTGGGAAGTTCTGCAGGGGATCCCTTGAGAACTCGTGCCTGAAACTTGGCCCGAATCCGCTCGGCAATCCCGGCACTGTTCAAGCCTAGTTCTGCCAAGGATTCCTCGGGGGTGGCGTGCTCCACCCACACATCCGGCACCCCCAAGCGCAACAAGGGCACTGCCAGGTCGGCGTCGAGCAGGGCTTCGGCCACTGCCGAGCCAAACCCACCCATGAGGCAACCTTCTTCCACCGTCACCACCAAGCGGCTCTGTTCGGCCAAAGGCAGGATCAGCTCGGTATCCAAAGGCTTGGCGAAGCGGGCATTGACCACCGTGGCTGAGATGCCGTGTTCTTTCAAGATCTCCGCCGCCTGCAGGCTGGGATGCACCATCGACCCATAGGCCAGGATCAGCACCTCGCCGCCGCTGCGCAACACCTCGGCTTTGCCGATGGGCAGGGGTTCCCATCCCTCTTCTGCCAGAGGCACCCCCACGCCAGATCCGCGGGGGTAACGCATGGCGATGGGGCCCTGGGTGTACTGGATCCCGGTCACCACCATGCGCTGTAGCTCCGCTTCATCTTTGGGAGCCATTAGCACCATTTCCGGAATGCAGCGCAGATAGGCGATGTCGTACATGCCTTGGTGGGTGGGGCCATCGGCTCCTACAACTCCCGCCCGATCCAAGCAAAAGAAGACCGGCAACTTTTGGATACAGACATCGTGGATGATCTGGTCGTAGGCCCGCTGCAAGAAGGTGGAATAAATGGCCACCACTGGCCGCATTCCCTCACAGGCCATGCCAGCCGCCAACGTTACAGCGTGCTGCTCGGCGATCCCCACATCCACAAACTGATCCGGCAGCTTTTCCTTGAGCTTATCCAGGCCAGTGCCCGTATCCATAGCGGCGGTGATGCCGATGATGCGGGGATCCCGCTCGGCCAGCTTGCAGAGGGCATGGCCAAAGACCTTGCTGTAGCTGGGGGGCTTGGGCTTGGTGGGCGGGTAGGGCTTGCCGGTGGCCAGGTCGAAGCGGGATTGGGCATGATACCCCACCTGTTCCGCTTCGGCAGGCGGGTAGCCCTTGCCTTTGACGGTAGCTACATGCACCAGCACCGGGCCGGAGATGCCGTGGGCCAACTCAAAGGCATCCAACAACTCCGCCAGGTTGTGCCCGTCCACCGGCCCCACGTAGGTAAAGCCCAGCTCCTCAAAGATGATGCCTGCCTTGTTGTTTTGCACGGCGGTAACCAGCTTCACCGTTTCCTTGAGGCGGTCAATTTCCGGGCTGAGGCTGGATCCCAGTAGGGGCAGGTTCTTCAGTTGCTCTTCTAGGCTGTCGGCCAAAAACTGCACCGGCGGGCTGAGGCGCAGGCGGTTTAAATAGCGAGGGATCGCCCCCACATTGGGGGAAATAGACATGCCGTTGTCGTTGAGCACCACCATCAGGTTGGTCTTGGGCAGGTGCCCGGCGTGGTTGATGGCTTCATAGGCCATGCCTCCGGTCAGGGCACCATCCCCAATGATGGCCACCACCTTGAAGTTGTCTCCCCGCCGATCCCGAGCGATGGCCATGCCCAAAGCTGCCGAGATGCTGGTGGAAGCGTGCCCCGCCCCAAAGTGATCGAAGCGGCTCTCGCTGCGCTTCAGGTAGCCGGAAATCCCCCCCTTCTGGCGCAATGTGTGGAAATTGTGGTACCTGCCGGTGAGCATTTTGTGGGCATAAGCCTGGTGCCCCACATCCCAGATCACCTTGTCTCGATCCAGATCGAGGGTCTTGTAGAGGGCCAAGGTCAGCTCCACCACCCCCAGCCCTGGCCCCAGATGACAGCCGACCGGGGAATTGGCAGCCGTCTGCAGATGTTTGTCGCGAATCTGGCGGGCTAGGCTGCGCAACTGGCTCAGGTTCAGGTTTCGGAGCTGGTTGGGATGAGTGATGTCACTCAGGTGCATAATGGACTCGTCCTTCCGGTGTGATCTCACTCTAATTCATTTTCAGGAGGGGTTTTGTAGCCCTCCCTCTCAAAACTTCAAGGAATGCAGGGATCCCCCTTAATGCTGGGCCAAGGGCAGTAAACTACCCGACCCTGACTGCTTCGCAGTACAGTGCGGGCTTTCAGTAGCCCTGAGCCTGTTATGCTCTCCCAGAGAACAAAACAAACTCGTTCGCGAAGCGAGCCGTAGGCTTAACCTCTGGGCTGGTTTACGGCAGCCCCCAAAAGCGCAATTACGTTTGCACCATTCCAGTCCGCATCCCCTTCCCATCCACAGTGCCCACACTTAAACTGCTTCCCACTGCGATAGGATTGCGCAGGGTCGGGATGGATGTGCAAACACTTGTGACAGGTCTGCGAGGTATAAGCAGGCGGAACAAGGATCAGAGAAACCCCTGCAACTCTCGCCTTGTATTCCAGAAACTGCCTCAGTTGGTAGAACGCCCAACTGTTGGCCCTGCGCCGCTCGGCTTTGCTGCGGGGTTGTTGGTTGATACGCTCCCGTATCCCTGTCAAGTCCTCTAAAGCAATAGCGCTATTTGTGGCCTTTGCCCTAGAAACAATAGCTTTAGAGATGCGATGATTGACCCACGTTTTTGCTACGCAACGCTGACGCGACTGAAAGCGTCTCTCCTTACCAGACAGCCGTTGCAACAGTTCTCTGCATCTGCGCCGCGAACTGCGTGTGCCCTTACTGGCTTTGCGTTGGAGTACCGCCCTCAACCGGGAGTAGTGGTCTCGGACTCTGTTCAACTGCTGTCCATTCCAGTTGTCCCCCTCTGACGTATGGGCAATATCTGTCCTTCCCAAGTCCACGCCTACCACCTGAGCGGTGTTCTGCTGTTCCGGTAACTTTGCTTCCACGCAAATCTGGATGGAGTAGGAACCGTCTTTGCGCTTGACCAGAGTGGCCGATTTGGGATTGGAGCCTGCCAACTGTTCTCTCTGGTAACGGCCAATCGCCAGCTCAAAGCGCTCTCGACCCTCCACCGTGGTGAGCGACACCGTCCAGTCTTTCTCGCGGAACGAGAAGATACGGGCATCGTAGGTCGCAAAGCCCCCCTTGAACGCCTTGACGGGGCGGTTTTTCTGTCGGGCAACTTTACGGGCACCGGCCATCCGTCTGCAGACCTGTACGGCCAAGTTACTGGACAAGCCGAACCGGGCACGGATTTCGCGGTAGCACAGAGACTGAAGCTTAACGGCGTTGGCGATCTTCTCCGGTGTGTTCTGGTTCACCCAGTTCAAGGCTTGGCCGAAGGCGTCCAAGGTCGCATCCAACTTTGCGGCTTGCGACTGAGACACCTTGAGCTTGCAGGAAATGGTCAGGACTTGGGTCATGGTTATATCATCGTAACTCCGCATTCCTCCCGACCCTCGCCCTGTGGACAGAGGGCGGGGCTCCTGCGCTAGTAAGCTGAAAGGGGCATGCCAAGGAGCTTATTCAAGGGTTAGCCTCGCGTAAGGCCCTCGGTTGCTCCGGAGTTAAGGGCTAGGGCCCACTGCCGCGATGGTTTCTTCCTTTTTGTTAGCCATGAAAATCGCCGCCAACATCACCCAGCTCATCGGTCGCACCCCGCTGGTGCGGTTGAATCGGATCCCGCAATCGGAGGGGTGCCTGGCCGAGATCGTGGTGAAATTGGAGAGCTTTAACCCTGCCGCTTCGGTGAAAGACCGCATTGCCGTCAGCATGATCGAGGCTGCCGAACAGGCCGGTTTGATCACCCCCGGCAAGACCATCTTGGTGGAGCCCACCTCTGGCAATACCGGCATTGGCCTGGCCATGGCCGCTGCTGCCAAGGGTTACCGGCTCATCATCGTCATGCCTGAGAGCATGAGCCTGGAGCGGCGACTGCTGTTGAAAGCCTACGGAGCAGAGGTGCACCTGGCCAGTAGCGCCGGCGGCATGGGGGAAGCCATCTGGAAGGCTGAAGAGATCGTCCGCCGCACTCCCAACGCTTACATGTTGGGCCAGTTCACCAATCCCGCCAACCCCCGGATCCATGCTAGAACCACCGGCCCGGAAATTTGGGAAGATACCGATGGTCAAGTGGATATCCTGGTGGCAGGGGTAGGTACCGGCGGCACCATCACGGGGGCGGGCGAGTTTTTGAAGGGGAAAAACCCAGCCATTCGACTGGTGGCCGTTGAACCCAAGGCCAGTGCCGTCTTGAGTGGTGGACGGCCCGGCTTTCATCGCATTGAAGGGATCGGAGCGGGATTCGTGCCTGATGTGCTGCGGCGCGACCTGCTGGATGAGGTGATCCCAGTGGAAGATGAAGAGAGCATGGTCTACAGCCGGCGCCTGGCCAAAGAAGAAGGGATCCTCTCCGGCATTTCCACTGGGGCTGCCTTGGCGGGAGCCATCCAGGTGGGGCGGCGACCGGAAAACGCTGGCAAGCGGATTGTAATGATCCAGCCTAGTTTTGGGGAACGCTACCTGAGCACACCTCTTTTTCGCGACTTGGAGCGGGATTCCGATTCGAGATGACGATGATGCTGAGACTGCTGCCCTACAGGTCGCCCTGGCCCAGAGGGCGAGCTAGCATGGGTGAGAGTGACGTGGCGGAACGGCAGACGCGCTAGACTTAGGATCTAGTGCCGCAAGGCGTAAGGGTTCAAGTCCCTTCGTCCGCATGAGAATCCCCTACTTCCCCAGCCCCTTTCCCCCAAGAGGGCAGAAGTTCCCCCGGTCAACAGCAATGCTGACTGCCTTACGGTCGCTCGCCAGCAAGCCTAGGAGAGCCAAGGTGACAAAGCAAGCTCTCCCGCCGGCTAAAAGCAGACAGGGACACATCTCCCAGGCTAGAAGGCTTCTCGGTCCGCCTGCAGAGAAACTGGACTGGGTTGCTGCCACGAAAACCTTGGCTCTAGGCCGGAAAGATCACCTGCAGAATTTGCTCGGGGGCAATCGACTCCACCTTCCCATCGGCCCCCTTGACCGCCCGAAACGGCCCCTCTGAAGGCAGCAGCCGCAGCGGGTCGGTGGGCCCAAACAACGCCACCAGCGGCGTCTGCACCGCCACCGCCAAATGCATGGGAGCGCTATCGGCGCACAACAGCAGCGTCGCCCCCCCAATCAAAGCCGCCAGTTGCCCCACCCCCGCCGGTCGGCTCACCGGCAGCTCCGGCAGTTGCGCCAGAAAGCCCTCCGCCAGCTGCTCATCCTCTGGCCCCACCACCAGCACCAACGGCAGCTCCGGCCGCTTCTCCCGAAAACCCTTGATGACCTTGACCCAGTTGGCAGAGGGATAGATCTTCTGAATTCCCTTCTCCTGCGACAGCTGGCTGGCCCCCGGATGCAACAGCACATAATCTTGAGCGGCATCCCCCAAAAGGCGCTTGCGTTCCTGCTCTGCCCACTCCAGGTCTGCTTTTTTCAGCCGAATCTGGGGCAACCCCGCCGGCGCAGCAATGCCAAACCCCTGCACCAGGTCGTGGTACATCTGGGCAGCATACTGGGCCGGCTTCAGGGGCACCGGGTCGGTCAGCCAAGGTCGCCCCGGCCCCGGCGGCGCATAGCCCACCCGCTTGGGAATGCCGGTCAGCCACAACAACAGCTTGACCCCCAAGCTTCGGCCCAGGCTCAGCACCCCGTCGTACTGCCGCTCGCGAATCCGCCCCAGCAGGTCGCTGAGATCCCCCAACGACAGCTGTTCTTTGAACGGAAAAGTCAGCACCCGGCTCACCGAAGGGCAAACCTCATAAGCCCCTGCTGCCCGCGGCTCCACCAGCACCTCCAGCTCCGCCTCCGGGAAGCGCTGCCGCAAACTGGCCAAGGTGGGAAAAAACAAAATCTGGTCACCAATCCCGCCCGGCACCAAAGCCAGAATCCGAGGTGCCAAAGGGGCTTTAGCTGCTGGAGAAACCGCCTGCATAAAGCATCCTGTAGAAAGCTGTATCCAGCCTAGGGGATCCCCGCTTACTCTATCTCAGATTGGGTGGATAGATTCAGGGCCAGCTCGACCCGCGGAAGACAAACCCCAGAACCCTTCTGGGCCAGAGCGTTGTGTACACAGGCTCTCATCCGCGATGATGGGCTGTGGCCGCCACCTTCTGCAAAGGCAGCACCATGACGGAGGAGCCGATTCCGCTGCTGGATTTGACGGGGCAGTACCGCGCTTTGGCCGGGCTGTTGCAGCCGCAGCTGGAAGCGCTGCTGGCCTCTGGCCAGTACATCGGCGGGGCGGCGGTGCAGCGCTTTGAGGAGCAGTTTGCCCAGTTTTTGGGGGGTGGCTCTTTGGAGGCCGTCGGCTGCAATTCCGGCACCGATGCCTTGGTGTTGGCTTTGCAGGCTTTGGGCATCCAGGCGGGGGATGAGGTGCTCACCAGTGCCTTTAGTTTTTTTGCCTCGGCTGCCGCCATCAGCCGGGTGGGGGCGCGTCCGGTGTTTGTGGATGTGGATCCGTGCACCTTTAACCTGGATCCGCAGCTGCTGGAAAAGAGCATCTCCTGCCGCACCAAGGCGGTGGTGGTGGTGCATTTGTTTGGGCAGGCGGCCAACATGACGGAGATTGTGGCGGTGGCCCGGCGGCATGGGTTGGCGGTGGTGGAAGATTGTGCCCAGGCGGTGGGGGCCTGTTGGGGGGGCAGGCCGGTGGGCACGTGGGGAGAGGTGGGCTGTTTCAGTTTTTTTCCCAGCAAGAATCTGGGTGCGGCGGGGGATGGGGGGGCGGTGGTGACGCGGGATCCCCAACTGGCCAGGCGGGTGCGGGCGCTGCGGGAGCATGGGCAGACCCGTCCGTACCACCACGAGTATCTGGGTCTCAACAGTCGTTTGGATGCGCTGCAGGCGGTGATTCTCTCGGTGAAGTTGCCTTATCTGCGGGAGTGGAACTGGCGGCGGCAGGGGATTGCGGAGTGTTACCACCGCTTGCTGCAAGGGATCCCGGGCTTGATGTTGCCCCAGGTGGGGGTGGGGGGGAACTCGGTGTGGCACCAGTACACGGTGCGGGTGGTGGGTTCTGAGCCGTTGGATTCGCGGCGGCGGGACTATTTGCAGCAGGGTCTGAAGGAGCGGGGCATTGGCAGTCGGGTTTACTATCCTCTGCCGTTGCCGTTGCAGCCGGTGTACCGAGGGCTGGGCTACAGGCGGGGGGATCTGCCCAATGCCGAGCTATGTGCGGCTCAGGTGTTGTCTTTGCCGTGTTTTCCTGAGTTGACCACCTGTCAACAAGAGCGGGTGGCTGCGGCCATTGCTGAAATCCTCTCAGAAAAAACCTGCCCGTAGCACTGGTTATGGTGATTTCAAATTACACTGAAGCAGCTTGTAGATTCCAGACCTCTTTCTCCTTTGGAGAGGGGCCGGGGATGAAGGAGTGATGAGGGGACTGCGGTGTTGTGGAAACGAAGCCGAAAACTAGTTCCACTACTTCAACGGACGGGAAACCTGGGGATCTTCTCCTCAGAGCAGGAATCAAGGCGCCAGGTTCGTTTTCTGCGCCGCTTCCGCTTTACCCGTATTGGGGGGCGGTTTGTCGGGATCGCCCTGTTGGTAAGTATTGCTGCTTTCAACACCGGCAACAATCCCCTGTATTTGTTGCTGGGAATGCTGCTCAGCCTTATTCTCATCAGTGGCACCCTCTCTGATCTCACCCTCAAAGATCTGGAGGTCAGCCGGCAGTTGCCTAGCCGCATTTTCGCTGGCCAGCCTGTCTTAGTGGGTCTCACGCTGGTCAATCGCAAACGGCGCCTGCCCAGCTTTTCGTTGCAGGTGAGCGAACGCATTGAGGGGCTGAGGCGGCAAGATTGGCCTTCCAGCTATGTTTTGCGGGTGGATCCCGGTGCCAAGGTGGACACTTTTTACCAGCATACTTTTTCAAGGCGGGGAGCCTGGCAGTTGCAGGGTTTTGAAGTTGCCACCAGCTTTCCATTTGAACTCTTCCGCAGGGCGGTGGAAATTAGGGATCCCCAAATGGTGATCGTGTTTCCGCGGCTCGCCTCGGTTCAAGGATTGGTGCTGTGGGATCAGCTCAGCAGCGGCAACCAATTGCGCCCCCAACCCGGTCGAGAGGGAGACTACCTGAGCTTACGGCCCTACCGCCCCCAGGACGATGTGCGTTCTGTCCACTGGAAGATCTCGGCCAAACGGGATCAACTGATCGTGCGGGAGTTGGAGCGTCCACGAGCCCAGGCCATCACCCTCTGTTTTGAAAACCGCTGGCAGCCCCAGAAAGAGAGGCCCGAGATCCATCGAGACAAGTTGGAGCGAGCTGTAGAGCGCTGTGCCGGGATCCTCTTCTACTTGATGCGAGAAGGTTACCCGGTAGCACTTGTTACGTTACAAGAGCGGACTCCTTTTGGGTCAGACCTGGCCCATCAAGATCACCTGCTGACCGTGTTGGCACGACTTACTTTTGTCGGGGATCCCCAGCTCAGCCCTCCACTGGAAAGAGAACCTGATCCCTCTGTCAAGTTTGACCTCACCCCTCAAGATCGCTGTGTGCTGCTGGCCCATCCCGACCAGGATGGAAAATCTGCCCCGGCCCATCTCATCCACACGGGATCGCTGTTGCAATTTATCCCAATTGAGTGAGCTTCAGACCCATTTTGATAGCAGGATCCATCTGAGATTGTTTGGAAAGCTTGGGCGCAGATCCTTGCAAAGCTTTAGGTTAAACTGCTGAAGAAGTGGTGGTTCACTGCTCCAACTTTTGTCGCAATTCTGGAATGGCCCGCCGCATTTGTCGATAGCCCTCCTGAATAATCGGATCTGCTTGATGAAAATCGAAGATCCCATACTGGCTCAGCTTGGGTTGTAAGAGCAAATCCGGCGGATGTTCGGCTAAAACACTGCGGGTAACGATTTGCTCCATCACGTTCAACGTCTTGCCAATAACGTCGAAAATATTGGGACCAGAGGGCTCATCTGGAAACCATTGGCTAATTTTTTCTTGGATCCCTTGTTGTAGGGATTGATAGCGTTTGCGAATGCGGGTGATGAAGTTGGTTTCTTCTTCGATCACTTCTCCTTCAGCATTCAAGCGCTGTCGCCGTTGAAGGGTTTCTTCCACCTCTGTTTCTTCCAGTTGCGACTCCACATCCGCGGGATCCACATGGTTGAGATTGACCGCGATGACAACATCGGCCCCCATCTCCCGCACCACCCGCACTGGCACCGGGTTGACAATGCCTCCATCTCCGAGATAGCGCCCTTCGTGGTGAAAGGGTGTAAAGATCCCTGGGCTAGAGATGCTGGCCCGCACGGCATCTGCCATTTTACCCGAACGCAACAGCACCTCCTGGCCTGTGATCAAGTCGGTAGCCACACAGCAAAAGGGGATCCCGGCCTCTTCAATACACAGCTCTTGCAAATGTTCTGTCAGCAGCTCATAAATTTTGTTGCCATCCAGCAGGCCACAGGTGGGAAAGACCACATCAAACAAAGACAGGATCATCTTCCAGTTAAGATCTCGCACAAAGTCTTCCAGCTCATCCAGTTCTCCCGCTGCATAAATGGCTCCCACAAAAGCGCCAATGCTCGTCCCAGCAATGTAGTCAACGGAGATCCCAGCCCGCTCTAGAGCTCGAATCACACCAATATGAGCCCATCCCCTCGCTCCGCCGCTGCCCAGTGCTAATCCCAGTTTTTTGCCCATGATTGCTCCCTCAAAAAGAGACCCAAAAGACCTCAAGAATCCTAAACCTTGCTCCCTCTAACAATTAGGTACCTGCCCTTTCCCGCAGATCGGAAGGCAGATAACTGCGTTCCCCTAAGATTTCCAGAAGGGGGCCATAGCGGTCGAACTTGACCACGCTGACCGAGGCGGCCAAAACCTCAATGCGATCCCGGTAGCGACCCAGGTCGATGCCCAGCAGGCTGCAGAGAATAACCCGAATGGTGGCCTTGTGGGAGACGATCAAGACGTGGCCGCCTGTCCATTTTTCCTGGATCTCAGCCACAACCGGCATAGCCCGATTGGCAATTTGCACAGCGGTTTCCCCCCCTGGGGGCGCATTCCAGGCTGGCTCGGTCATCCAGCGCCAATAGGCTTCTGGGTAGGCTTCTTGTGCCTCGGCGTGGGTTTTGCCCTCCCACTCGCCATAGTGAATTTCTCTTAGGCCCTCTCGAATCTGCATCTGCAAGCCAACTTTCTCGGCCAGGGGGCTTAGGGTAGCCAAGGCGCGCCGCATCGGGCTGACGTAGAGAGCTTGCCAAGGGATCCCAGCATAGGCTGCGGCAAAGGCTTCTGCCATTTGTTTGCCTTCGGGGGTGAGGTCGGGATCGAGAGCGCCGCAAAAGCTGCCGGAACGGCTGTAGGGAGTTTCTCCGTGTCTAAGGAGGTAAAGTCTCAGGCTCATGGGAAATATGCTTATGGGAGCGAACTTTGCCACTCTAGCTGCCCAACTTTAAGCTCTCCTTATCCCCCCTCGGGGCGGTGGTTGGTGGTGGGGATGTAGATGCGGCTGCCCGCCCACTGCAATTTTTCCCGCAGAGTGCGAAAGTAGGAGAGCTCTTTTTCCAGGATCATCAGCTTGGCCGGTGTAGGCGCTTGCTGAATGTGAACCCACTGGCCGGGATTCACCGACTGAGCCAACACGCCATCTGTCCACAGGCGGGTCAACCCTTCGGGATCGGCAAGAGGCCAAATGTCCACCCTGGCTGTGCCGCTGATGACAATAGGACGGCTAGACAAACTCAGGGGACAAATAGGGGTGATGATGATGGCGTCGAGGGTGGGCTCGAGGATGGGGCCATTGGCTGCCAGAGTGTAAGAGGTGGATCCCGTCGGTGTGGCCACCAGCACGCCATCCCCGTGGTACTGATCCAAAATCTCTCCGTTGACCTCGATCTCCATGATCGCGGCGGGCAGCCGTTCTCGGTTGATCGGCTTCAGGCAGATCTCATTGAGGGCATAGTAGACTTCGCTGGCCGGACGGCCTTGCGACTTTCCCTCTCCACGGGCGGCCAAGGGATCCCCTTGCCCCAACTGCGGCTGTTCCCAAATCTGGGCTTGCAACATCATGCGGGCTTGCAAGAAAAAATCCCCCGCCTGGATACGATCCCAGGGATCCTGCTGCAACACCCGCTCCGACTGGGCCAAAAACCCCAGCCTACCCCCCGCTTTGATCGGCAAAATCGGGATCCCATGGGGAGCCAGGTATCGTGCCGCCGCCAACACCGAGCCATCTCCCCCCAGCACCACTGCCAGATCGATGGGATCCGAGGTGGCCTCCAAAAAGACTGGGTAGGGGTTGTGGTGCAAGCCGGTGGGAGCCGTTAACACCGTAACGCCGCGCCGGCGCAACTGCTCCGCACACCTCTGGCAGGCGGCCTTGCTCTCCCGATCCCCCTCTTTGTAGGCAATCACCACCAAGCCCAAGTCCATGGCTGACCTCATCAAGGGATCCCTGTCGATTGTCCCCTTCTTCAGACTGGGGATTGCTCAGGATAATCCAGACTATCCCCCCCAAAGTTAACCAGAAAATGTTCTCTTGGACGGTGAAACCGATCACCGCAGCTCTCCCTTGAGCGTCACTGCCCCCGCCAGAGCTTTCTTCTACAACTTTTAAGTAACAGTTAAGTAAATCTGAGAAGTCACCTTGAAGAATCAACCGAAAACCCCGCCATTTCCAACAGATGGCCCCAATCCGGATCCCTGAGTTCAGCCACCGGCGTAGGCTGGTGCAGACCTCAGCAATTCGGTTTATGGTATGGACATTCCCCCTGCAATTCCTCTTCTCCAAGCTGCAAACCCATGACCGCAGATCTCACCAACCGCATTTTGGGCAACCGCTACCAGCTGATTCAAGAAATTGGTAGCGGTGGTATGGGATCCGTCTTCCGCGCCTTAGACTTACACAACAACGGCCAAGAGGTAGCTGTCAAGATCTTATATGCCCCCATGCTGCTGAGCCGGGGCGACTTCCAGACAGACTTGCGCCGTCGCTTTGCCGAAGAGATCCGCGTTAGCACCCTTCTGGGGCAGCATCCTCGCATCGTCAAGGTTTTGGATCACGGCCAAGAGGGGGAGCAGGCCTACTTGGTGATGGAGTACCTTAAGGGGCAGGATCTGGGCAAGCTGATCCGAGAAAAAGGGGCTTTGCCGGTTCGACAAGCCGTTCGACTAGCCTTGCAGGCCTGTGAGGGGCTGCACTTTGCCCACACGTTTCAGGCCAAGGTAGAGGGTCGCGAGATTCGGGGTGTCATCCACCGCGACATCAAACCCAGCAACCTCTTCATCGAGCAAGTTTTTCAAAACGGCAAGCTCATCCCCCAACTGAAAATCCTCGACTTTGGCGTGGCCAAAACCCTGGCGGATCACACCCTCAGCCTGGGCACCCAAAAAGGGGGAGGATTTATCGGCACAGCTCGCTACGCCTCTCCCGAACAGATACGGGGCAAAGCCTTGGATGCCCGCTCGGATATCTACTCCTTTGGGGTAGTGCTCTACGAGATGCTGACGGGATCCATGCCCTTTCAGCTGGAAACCGACTCCCTGCACAGCTGGATCCACGCCCATTGCTACGAAAGCCCAATCGAGATCAACCCGAAGGCAGCCCCCCAGCCGATCCCCCCCCCTTTAGCAGCCGTGGTGATGGATTGCCTGAAAAAAAACCCAGACGAACGACCGCAAACGATGTGGGAGCTGGGGGAACGACTGCTGCAAGCCTATGACCTGACGGCAACCACCCAACTCTCTAGTGGCCAAGCCAGCACTGTGATCCTGCCCACCGGCAGTGCCAAGCCTCAACAGGATGCTCCACCCTCTTCTGACCCCAAGCCACCAATCCAAACCACCCGCAATACAGGATCAGCTTCTGGAGCCTTTGAAGATATCCGCGATGAGGATCTGGATCTCATCGAAGATGAGCCGGTCTCTCCCCCCTCCCCAGGTGCAGGGATCCCCTATTACATCACCGAGCGGGAACCCTCCTCAGCAGAAGCTTCGCCGGAAACACCGGATCCCTCTCCCCAAAGTGGGGGCGAAACTCCCAAAACGCCCTCCACAGTGATCCCAGCCAGCAACGCTCTCCCGACCGTTCAGGATCCCCCCGTCGCTCGCCCTGCCACGCCGGCACGAACCGATACTCCCCGCACTCGCCCTCTGCGGCAAGCTGCCCCCCAAACGGTTCTGCAACCTTCCGACAGCAACCTGAAGTGGGTTTTGGCCGGGGGATCCCTGGGCGTTATGGCTTTGCTGGCCGTCTTTTTGCTGTGGCCACGCCCAACGATCCGCGATAGCCGGGAAGAACCGGATCCGATCCCTACCGCTGAAGTAACCCCAACACCTACACTCGAACCTGCTCCCACTCCAACGCCGACACCCACCCCGACTCCAGCACCAACACCCACTCCGGTGCCAACGCCCACCCCGACGCCGACGCCCACCCCGACTCCAGCGCCAACACCCACTCCGAGACCGACACCCACCCCGACTCCAGCACCAACACCCACTCCGACACCGACGCTTACCCCTATCCCTCGATTCACCCCGCTTGTCCCTCGTACTCCTACCCCCACCCCGACTCCATCCCCCACTCCCACTGCCACACCTGCCCCAGCAACGCCAACACCTGCGGCAGAGCTGGCCCTCAGCGGCGAGTGGCTTTACGAGGGAGGATCTTTTATCTGGCAGGGATCCCTGTGCAAGGTCAATGTTGCGGCTGGCGTCCAGGAAACCGTCTCCATTCGTCAGGAGGGCAACCAGATCAGCGTTTCCTCCCCCAGCTTTTCTGAGCGCAGTGGCCAGCTCATCGGCAACCAACTTTCTGTTAGCGGCAGAATAGGGGGTAGCGGTACCCCAACCGTTGCTTGGAGTGGCACGGTCAGCCCTGACGGGCGCGTGATTCGCGGCAGAGCCACCTGTGGCAGCGCTGACTTTGCCATCAAGCTCACCCGCCAGAGCTAGAGGCCGACACCCCCCCCTCGGTCTCCGCCACCGCCGTTTTCCCTGTCGTCAGGCTTCTGCTGGATGGGAGGGGGAGGAGGAGGCGCGGCAGAGGTTTCCCTCACCACCTCGAGGGTATAGGGACCTCGGCCTGGGCTACCCGGAGCAACGCTGCGGGCATTCTGGGCCCAGTAGCTTTCCACCAGCACTAAGTAACAGCGGTCTAGCCGTACTGGGATCGTCAGCTCGGAGGTGGTGAAATCACCAGGCTTTGCGTCATCGTTGATGAAGAAGAATTCCGGATCAGTCTCCCTGTTGACATCAAGACCAAAGATGACCAGCACAGGGTCGAAGACTGGACTAGTTAGGCGGATAGTAACTCCTGTAACATTGGCTGCAGAAGGAAAGTAAAGGAATCCATCGACATAAAAGGTAAACGTGCCAGGGGGAGGTGGAACTTCCCGGGCATTTATGACATTGTCCCTCTCATCGAAGTAGATCTCCAAGTCGCTATTTGGCCCCAAGGTTCCACTGCGCCTATCCCCCTGTCGGCGCAGACCAATCGATGCAAAAAGGCCTGGACTGAAGGCTTGTTCGCAGACGTTCACCAGAGGCGGTATTGTACTCCCTCCACTTCCTCCACAGCCTGCCAAAACCGCAGCTGAGGCCAAAAGGCCCAAGAAAACCCTCTGCAGGGATCCCTGCGGAGCTCTAGAAGCATTCGATGCTGGCCCTGGCATAAGCACTCCTCCGGACACCGGATGTCAATGTTCCTCTAGATTACGATGCTCTGAGCAATTCTCAGCAAAATGCAGATCACTGACAGGATTTTCCCACGTTTAGGCTTGCACCGGCCTGGGGGGGCTGTTCCGCTGTTGACCTCGAGAAGGGAGCTTCCAGAGTGTAGTGGAACCATTGAGCCCATCTTGTCCTCAGGAAGGGATCCAGAGCAAAACCCTTTTTCGCAGTGGGCTAACCACTACTGGCGTCGGGCTTCCTGGTGAGGAAGAAATGGGCCAGGGCTGCCACACATTCTCGATCTTCGAAGAGTAGGTGGCATCGCTGCCGAACCTCCTCAGCCATGTGGTAGCGAAACTCAGAATCGGATCCCAGTTTTACGGCCAAATCCTCATAGCTTTTCAGATCCGAGGCAATTAAGCTGTCCAGCTCCATTCTTTTGAGAATGGCATAGGTATGCCGCCCCCGCATCAGCTTTCCAGGGCAAGTGATCACAGGTAATCCGACCGCAACGGCCTCTAAGGTGGTGATCCCACCTGACCAGCCATAGGAATCTAACATAAGATCGGCACAGCGGTTGAGATCCAAGTAGTCTTGATAATCCAATCCGGGCAGGATCAGGCAGTGGTCTTCTACATTGAGGCCATACAAAGAAAAAGCCCGGGTGAGCCGTTCCCGAAATTGTCGGCCAATAGCAGCATTGGGTAGAGCCAAAAAAACAAATTGAGCGTTGGGCACTCGCTGAGCAATAGCGGCAAAAAGATAGTCATATTGGGGCAGATATTTACCCAAGTATTGACAAGCTAGGTAAACCACTGCGTTTCTGCGCAGGCCGAAATCCTCTCGATAGCGCTTTTGCTGAGGCAAAACCGGCTTTTCGAAGCAAGTGCCCAAATGAGGTAAACGAATCAGGGTTTCACTATAATGTTCTTGAGCATCCTCTGGCTCCATTAAATCGCTGGAGAGGAAATAGTCAATCGTAGAAAGTCCAGAAGTTATAGGATGAGCCCAAGTGGAGCACTGTATCGGTGCCAGTCGCAGGGAAGCCAGTTGCAGAATAAGAGGTGAAAGACTAATCTCCAAATACACCAAAATATCTAGCTGATCCTGCAGGATTTGTCGGGCTGCATCCTCAAGTCCGGTGGGAATGTGTCGAAACACATCGGCATATTGACGATACCGTTCTGTCATGAAATCGGTTCTGGGATCCAAGTGATAAGCGAAAACTTGAAACTTCCGCTCAAAGTTAGCCTGTCCATCAATCCAATTGGCATTTAGGTACTTAACCCAACCCAGAGATAAGCGGCTGTAAGAGCAAGCTCGCATGGAAGCTGAGGCAAACCCAACTCGGATGGGATCCCCTGGTTGGGATTGGCAAGGAAGATATCTCCAATCGGGATAACAGGCGTTGACTATGCGTTGAACAAACTGGGCATATTTTTTCTGCAAATCCAGGTCGTTGTAGCCTTGGTACTGTAGGTAGTGATTGGTTCCCAGTCCTGATGCCCACAGCGCTGTGCGACGTTGCTCCTCTGTTTCTAGGGGAGTTTCCTCAATAAGACGATCCAGGTGCTCAACAAAGCGAGCACGAAAGGAGTTGAGCTCTTCCTCGCTCTGATAGACTGCCGGCAAGTAGAGATGATAAAACCAACGAGCCTGTTCTAACTGGGGATCCAAAGCCAATGCTTTCTCCAGGTGATCCAAGGCAACAGCGTGTTCTCCTTGATCTCGGCAGGCGATAGCCAGATTCAGATGCACCTCTTCCAAAGGGATCCCTGTCTGTTCATCCGAGTTTTCCAGTAGAGGATTGAGTAGGGCAATGGCTTCTTCGCTACGTCGCAGGTTAACTAAGATTTTTCCAGCTTGAAAGGCAGATCCAGCAGCGTGTGGATTCAGTTTCAGGCTTTGCTGATAACAGGATAGCGCTTCCTCCAGTTGACCCAAAGACTCATAGACGACACCCAAATTGTGGTGATACAGAGCCACTTCGGGATGTTGCTCAATGGCTTCTGCAATGAGAGCCGCTGCCAATTCCGAGTCTCCTCTGGCTTGAGCTACCGTTCCCAACAGGTGAAGGGCATCTGCATGCTCAGGAAAATCCGCCAAGATTTCGGAGTAAATGGCCTCTGCTTGTCGCAAATCTCCTGCTTGCTGGGCTTGGATCCCGGCTAGAAGTTTGTTTGTAAGTATCCAGTCTGACATCTACTACAAGATGGCTAGAAATTCTCCTGACTTGTCTGCCCAGTATAGTTTTTTCCAGTTATAGTCAGTTCAGTTAGGGATAAGATGACTTTACAGGCAAGATAACATGCAGGTAGACCTAAAGAGGAAGCTTAGATCTGAGAGAGAGTCGTATTTGTTCCGCTCCGTGGCTCATTTTTTTACTTTGTTCAGCTACTTTACCTAAATGTAAGCTCTGCTCAGGTAACAGAGACAGCCGTAGTTACCTTGAGAAATCTCCCCCTGCCAGAGGAGATGAGAGGGATCCAACATCTGGTCAATCTGCTTGCGGTCTTGCTCAGAAGTAAACTCCACGTAAATCACCTTGATGTCTTTGAGCTGCTCTTGCAAGCTGGTCAACACCTCCACCTCATCTCCACCTGTAGCCACCCTGAGCACATCGATGGGCTCCAAACCCAACTCCTTGAGGGCTGCCCTGGCTTCCCGGAAGCAGAGCTGGCCGTGCTGACAAAGTAGCGCACATCAGAGCGGGGCGAGTAACGAAAGGGCTCCGGCAGCTCTCCCCCAAACACCCAGTCCAGCAGGTTCTGAATGCGGTGGCGGGGATGCCAGTGTTGGTCGAAAGTGTGATAAGCGCGGCGGGCAATTTGAATGGCCTCCTGGGGATGGTCTAGGTAGTAGCGGATTTTCTCCAGGAGTTGGGCTTCGGAGTTGTAGGTGTCGCAGTAGGTGCCGGGCGCCAAAAGTTCGTCCAATCCTGAGGCGAAGGAGAGCTGGTCGGTGAGCAGAAAGCCCCCTGCAGAAATCACTTCCAGGTTCCTTAAGTTCAGATCCCCATTTTGGCTGCAGTTAAAGGAAATCAGAGAATGGGCAAACCATTTGGCTGCCTCTTGGCGGTTGGCTGTTTTGATGAGGATGGGCAAATCTGCATTCTTTATGGCTTGAACCAGCCGGCAACGCCTGGGATGGCGGGATCCCTGTTGGCCGATAAAGACCACTTGATTTTCTCTATCTTCCACCCAATCGTGGGTAACAGTGCGCATGGAGATAAGAGGCAACCAGGCAAGATTCTCAGCGCCTGCTGCGGCAAACCAGTGCAAATGCTGGAAGTTATAGGCAGTAGCGACGTAATCAAAGCCTTCAGTAGCCCAGTAGGCCAAGAGATGGTTGATGGGAAGTTTCCAGTGGTGGGTGTCTCCAGCTAGCAAGAGTGTGGGGCATTTAAACTTCCTTGTATTTAGGGGATTACTCTGGTCAAAGCTGGAAGTCCAAACAATAACTAGGTCAAACTCCTTATTTGTAATTTGCTCAGACTGCTGCACAAAGTCATAGAGGTCATAGTCTCCCTCTGGGCACTCCACCAATTCCTTAGAGAGATTGACAAAGTTTAGTCCAAAGCCCTTGGCTCTCCTCTTGGGGCAAAGACTGACCTGCCGATCTGAAAGCTGTGGGGGCGGGATATAGTCTGGCGGAGTTGGCCAATTGAGGAGAATTCGCGGAGCATTGGCCTTGATGTCTTGCATTTCTCGACTCCCCAAGTTGAGCGGCAGGTTCTTCTAGCTCCTACAGGCTACTAGGATTGGACACAACAACAAGGGATCTCTGTTGCCCTGGAAAACGATAAGCCGAGCATAGGTTATAAGCAACCCCATGGATCCCTGTCTGCAAGAGCCGAATCCAGTTTACCTGCCTGGATGGCCCCTACCCAAGACGAGCTCTCCTACGACAATGGCATACCCATGGAAAGCTGGCGGCACACGTGCCAGATGGACTTGCTCATCTCCACCACCCATGCCGAGCGAGGTTTTGAGGCTGTACCCAGCGAAGTGGGAGGGTAGGAGGCCACCTGGATTCTGTGGGCCACTGCCGCTGGGGAACTGATGCCTGCCAAGGCTGAACTGGAGCAGCAAAGGGCTGAGCGCCTGGCCTAAAAGTTGTGAGAACTGGGGGTGGATCCGGGTACATTAAGCTAGAGCAGACGTCAGGGATCCCTCCCCATGGATTGCCAAGACCTTGCTCAGGATCTTCTCCTAGAACTGGAGCAAGCTCAGAGTCTCACCCAGCTCTTAGATTGGGCTTTAGCCTGCCTTCCTAGCCAGCAAATCTTCTGCCAGATTGGCTGGGAAGAGTCCGCAGCTGTTTTGCAGGCAATGCTTCGCTATCCTGAAAAGTTAGCAGTGATTCTACGGAATCCCCTACAGAGCTCATCCGAAAAGTCAATCAGCACAGAAGATATCCAAACCCAAATTTCTCAGTTGGGATTAGAAGAACGGGTTCTACTCCTAGAAGGCCCCATTCCTGCCCTTTTGGCAGATCTCGGTCAATGTTTCCCAGAGACCCAGATTGGCGTTTGTTTCTGGACTGAACTCACGGACTACCGTACCTGTCTGCTTCAGTCTTTGCTACTGCGGGATTACTTGGCCGACTCAGCCCTATACTTGGTCAACCATTGCCGCTACGGAGCCATAGCCCAAGCCAACCTAGATTTGATGGGGATAGATCCCAGTTTTCATCTGCAGAAGGTTTTGCCCAATCTAGGCCAAGGGATCCATCTCCTCACTTGGGATCCCCAGCACAAAGGGTTAACCGAGCAGGATCTCGCTCACATCCAAGCAATTGGCCCTGGATCACTGCTGGCAGCTAACCCGGTATTCCTGACTTTTACCCAGCCGGATCCCTCAGAACCCAACCGGTTTTACCCCTGTAAATACATCAAGCTGGATAACTTCCTGCCTCAAGAGCTCAACCAAGCCATTCTCCAACATGCCATTACCCACCAAGACAAGTTTATCCCTTCCAAGAGCTACAGCAAGAGCAACACCGAGGCAGAGTCACTAAAATTTCGCCGCTCCCTGAGGCTGGACTTCGCTTACTTTCAGGAGCATGGATCCCTGCTGCGAGAAAAAATTGCGGCTGTTGCTCCCCAGATTTTTGCTGAGCTAGGCATTGAGAACTTTGACATTCAAATCTTTGAGATGGAGATGATTGCCAGCCATGATGGCTGCTTCTTTGCCGCCCACACCGATAACTCCTACCCACAAACTGCCTTCCGCCAGGTGAGCTGCGTATATTACTTTCACAAAGAGCCAAAGCCTTATCGAGGAGGTGAGCTGCGCATCTACGATACCCAAAGGCAAAAACCTCATTCACCAATCCTGCACGGGGCATACGATGAGGTAACCCCTACAAATAACAGCATCGTCTTCTTCTCCAGCAGTTGCCTACATGAGATCCTGCCGGTATTTAGCCCTAGCCAAGCCTTTGCCGATAGCCGCTTCACTATCAATACTTGGCTAGGAGCCAAGCAATTCACCTAAAGGCTTGCAGCTCCACCATGGCCAGAGTTTGCATAATTACCACTGTTCGGGATCCAGGCGTGTGCTTGGAGTCGTTCATTCGCTATCACCTTGCCCTTGGAATTGCCCATATTTATATCTTCTTTGACGATCAAGTAAGCGACGATATATTCCAGGTTACGTTTCTAAACCACGAAGCAGCTCCCGAAGCGTTTGAGATCGAAGACTACTTCCGCGAGGTCACTTTATTTAAGAGAAACCCTGCTATTTTGGATCCCGGATTCTATACCCAGTTTCAGAAGATCTCTAGTAAGAGTCAATACTTTTTGGCTTACCAGAATGGAAAGTCAGCAGCTCGGATCTATCCCTCTCTTCTGCCTAACAGCGTACATAGCTTTGATATTCCAGAATGTCATACCTTGGTAACATCATTCCCCTCTATTTTGCACTACTTAAACTGCGGCTTTCAAAACTACTATAAAAAGTATGCTCAACTGGGAAACTTTCCTGACTACTGGTGGCGCTCAAAGTCTAATCCTATTCGGGTGCCTTTTCACTTAACCTCACGAGACGCTTATTGCTCAGGAGATAGAACTTGCATGGCAGCTCTTTATCAAGAGTTCATACTTTACAGCAGTCCTGAAACCAACTAGAACCTCATCGAAAAGGGTATTCTTACTCGCATCTCCTACCCATCACAGTTACTGTCCTCGCTCTAGTTCACTGGTTTAGCCTAGAGCCCTTGCCTACTCTTGAGGGAGACTGGAGCAACTGAAATAAAAAAGCTCCCCACAGGGAGCCACGGAGTACATAAAGTAGAGATAGAAACTAGTCAAAGACGTTGCAGCTCTTACCAACAAAGGTAGGCTCAGTAGCCACAGCTGTCTCCTCTGCTCCCAGCCCAATGGTGCATTGAATGTTTTCACCAGACCTGTTGATGTATGGAGCACCGTTGGATGTTGTGTCCCAGCGTATTCCCTGAGGCGTATTAGAAGAAATATTGGTGGCCACTGGTTCCTGGTAGTTGGGAGCCCTCCACGGATCGTTCATGTACTTGTCACCATAGTCTCCACCTTCCTTGATCGTAGCATACTCTTCAGGATAGACGCCGAAGTCGAGTCGGTAGACTTCAGAGGCACGGCCTACTTCAGTGAGAGCCGCTTGAGCTTCGGCTGTACGGGAGCGGCGCACTTGGTTTAAGAACTGCGGGATTGCCACTGCAGACAGCACACCCACAATCACAATCACCACCAACAGCTCAATCAGGGTGAAGCCCTTGGCTTTGGAGAGAATTTGCTGAGCCAGTTTGGCCCGCAACAGAGACTGACGAGACTTTGCGCTCATGAGTACCAGATCCTTTAGCAAACTAGAGAGTTAACTGTGCAGCTCACCTGCTAGTGCTAACTTACCCCGCTCAAGGGCGATTCATAACAGCCTGCTCCCTGGCGCAATTGCGGATTTTTGCCAGATGAGCCTGACACAGGTCAGTGGTTTAGCTGAGCCGGCCTCAGCATGGCAGATTAAGACTAGCACTGATACATTTACGCTGAACACTGCTGAACATCACTGTTCAACTATGCAGCGATAGCATTCTGTTTGTTTCCATTCGCGTTAGCGGGACGGAGT
>NZ_JBSSAC010000043.1:0-23391 GCF_054058315.1 Thermostichus sp. MS-CIW-40 | reverse complement strand
CCATCCAAGAAAGCCGCGCCCAGTCTGCCGAGGAGAACGCCGCCCGTCTGCGGGAAATCGAGGAGCTGCGCCAGTCCATCCAAGAAAGCCGCGCCCAGTCTGCCGAGGAGAACGCCGCCCGTCTGCGGGAAATCGAGGAGCTGCGCCAGTCCATCCAAGAAAGCCGCGCCGAATTTGCTGAACAAGCTGCTGCCCAAGCTCAAAGCCTGCGAGAGCTACAGCAAGTTGTCAGCGAGACCCGCTCTGACTTAGCTCACCTTGCCGAGTGGGCAGAGGAAGTGACTCAAGCTCTGGTTACCCTCACCGCCCTACAACGAGAGCACGAACGCGCCATTCAGGCCATCAACCAACGGCAGGCGGAAACGGATCAGAGGTTCAACGTTCTCCTTGAAGAAGTGCGCTATCTGATTCGCCGGCAAGGCTCTGACGGAAATCCTCCCCCCTCGTTGCCCTGAGCACTGGGATCCCTTCGGAACTGCGAAGACAGTCCTAATCTTCATCCACTTCCCACTCCAACAGGTGTGCATAGGGAGCCACCAAGTGGGGAGCATAAAAGGCAACGGCTCGAAGGGCATGCCAGTCTTCCAAGCAGCCAAAGACGGTCGGATACTCATTGCGCTCCAACCGCTCTGCAATTGCCGCCACATCAGCTTCAGTAAACTGGCGGGGATCCATCCCCTTAGCAGGGGCTTCCACTTTGGACTTGGATCGGGCAGACATAGGCAGCCTGAACACGCTACAAGCCGATCTTAGCCTCTTCTTTTCGCTGGCCAAAAACTTGAATACTCCCTGTCCCAAAGGGAGAAAATTCTTAATTACTGGTATTTCTTAGCAACACTGCGTGAACAGCTTTAAGACAGTCGTGTGGTTTTTTGGGCAGTTGAGTCTTCTCGCCACTGTATTTGCTGTAGCACAAAAGCCGCCCTACTGGTTGAGTTCCGCGTAGGGGTAGAACGGGGCTTCAGACCCAACTTTTGGGCAAGCCGGGCCGTGGGCTCCCAAACTCTGAAAAGGGATCCCCATTCCTCCAGTTTCGTGGCAAGGTGAGGACAGATACCGCATCGGAGGCTGCTATGGAGAGCAAGATCCCCGCCCGCGATGTCCAAGTTGCCCTTATCGGCCCGTCCACGTTGGTTCTCCGCTCCCGCACCTGGGATCGCCTGAAGTTTGAGCTGGAATACGCTCGGCAACGGGGCACCACTGCCAATAGCTACCTCATCCAGGCCCGCCAAACCCTTCTCATCGATCCTCCCGGGGAATCGTTCACCAGCATCTTTTTAGAAGAGCTGGCCCAACACCAGTACCTACAGCGGTTGGACTTTATTTTGCTCAGCCACGTCAACTTTAACCGCATTGCCACTCTCAAGGCCCTATTGCCTCTGGCTCCCTATGCGATGGTGCTCTGCTCCAAACCGGGATCCATTACGCTACGGGCCGCCTTTGAAGAGATGGATCCCTTGCCCCGCAGTCGCGACGAAGAGGAAGCCGCCGATCTGGGCATTTTCTACAATGGCGACCAGTCTTTCCGTTTGCGGGTCATCCGGGATGGGGATCGCCTGGATCTGGGAGAAGGGCATGAGTTGCACTTTCGCACCGTGCCCACACCCCGCCACCCCGATGCCCTCTGTGCCTACGATCCGGCTACCGGGATCCTCTACACCGATAAGCTGTTCGGCGCCCACGTGTGCGATGAGCAAGTGTTTGACGAACATTGGCGGCAGCTCAGCGAAGACCGCCGCTACTACTTCGACTGCTTGCACCGCAACCAATTGCCCCAGGTGAAGGCAGCCCTGGCCAAGTTGGAAGAATTTCCCGCCCAAATCTATGCCCCTGCCCACGGCCCCTTGGTGCGCCACAGCCTGCGGCGCTTGCGGCTGGACTACCACACTTGGTGCGAAGAGGATCCCGGCGAGCAGCGGGTAGCTCTCCTATACACTTCCGCTTACGGAAATACAGGCTTGATGGCCATGGCTATAGCCCAAGGGCTGGAGCGGGCCGGCGTTAAGGTGGAGCGGATCAACTGCGAATGGGCCACTCCGGAGGAGATCGCCCAAGCTCTGGAGCGCTGCCAGGGGTTTGTTATCGGATCCCCGACTTTGGCCGGCCATCCTCCTGTGCAGATCCAAACCGCCCTTGGCATCATCCTTTCTTCAGTTCCCACCACCCGGTTAGCCGGGGTTTTTGGCTCCTACGGCTGGAGCGGCGAAGCAGTGGATCTTATCGAGAGCAAGTTGCTCAATGCCGGCTTTTCCTTGGGGTTTGAGACGATCCGCGCCAAGTTTAAGCCCACCCCTGAAATCCTGGAAGCCTGTCAAGAGGCGGGATCCCAGTTTGCTCAGGCCCTGCGCAAAGCCAAACGAGCCCGCGCCCCTCGCCAAACCAGCAGTGAAACTCAGGCGGATCGGGTTGGGCAAGCCCTAAGCCGGGTAGTGGGATCCCTGTGTGTAGTCACCGCCCTGCAAGGAGAGACCCGCCGCGGCTTCCTCACCTGGTCGGTGGCCCAGGCTAGCTTCAATCCACCAGGGCTAACCCTGTCGGTGAACAAGGAACAAGAAGCCGAATTGCTGACCTATCCCCAGGCCCCCTTTGTGCTCAACATCTTGCGGGAAGGCAAAGGTAGCAATTTGCAACGGCACTTTCAGCGGCCCCAGCGCCCTGGAGAAGATCGGTTTGCCGGCTTGGCCACGGCCACTGCCGAAAATGGCTGCCCCATTTTGTTGGATGCCTTAGCTTACCTGGAGTGCCGTGTGAAAACTTGGATGGACTGCGGGGATCGCTACCTGGTCTATGCCGAGGTGGAACGGGGCAAGGTGCTGGATCCCACGGGGGTTACGGCCATGCGGCGGGGGTAGTGTATTGGAGAACAAAGATTTGTTGTGGAGTCAATGCTAACTGGATCCCGTCGATCACCTTGAGCTGACGATCTGCTCGGCAAATTTCCGGCTCTTGTTGAGGAGCAAATACCAAAATAGAGTAATCGTCTAAATCCACCATCCACCCTAATTTGCTGCCGTGCTTTAGGCAATGCAGGATATTATCGATTACACGGCTTACCCTTTGACCCGGCGAAAGAATTTCGATAATCCAGTCGGGTGCTGCGGTGAAGTCATCTTCTGGCTCGCCTGTTTCACTGAGGCGAATTCGATCCCACGCAATTACGGCAATATCGGGAACAATGGAACGACCGGAAAAAGTGCAACGCAGTTCGGGCAGGGCAGTATAGTCGGTGGTGCTGCCGTCAACCTCAGCCACGAGGCGTTTTTGCAAAATGGAGTGGCGGGCTTTGGGCAGCGGTTTTTGAATGGCAACTCCATCCACGTACTCCCATGCCGGAGACTCTTCTATGTGAGGCAACTTGAGGAAGTCTTCAAGAGTGAGAGCCAAATCTAGGCGAGTTGTCATAGGTTTAGGCAAAGCCCCCCCGGATCCCTGCCAGTACTGTATCCCAAACCCCAAAGCGAGGGGGAGCGGTGGAGTAGGGGTTAAAACTGCGGCAATTGGGGTAGATGGAGCGTGAAAGTCGTCCAACCAGCAGAGCTGCTGACTTCGAGGGATCCCCTCAGTTGATCCACCATTTGCTTCACCAAGGCCAAGTCTAGATCGGTACTCCCTTCCTTAGCCCACACTGCGGAGCCCTAGCAAAGCAAAAAGCCCCCAGGCAGGGTAATCACCTCTCCTGAGGGCCAAACCCCCTCAAATCCCAGGTAGGTTAAGCCTGAACTCTGCTCGGCTCGTAGAAGACTTTGGGCAGAGATCGAGCAAACTTCGAGAAATCAGCCCTTGACTTGCGCGAACCATAATCTGCCTTTAAGTCAGAACGATTGAAAGCTATCTTCTCTCTTGCGGGCTCGTAGAAGATCCACCTCCTAAGGGTGTAGTTCACTTCATAGAGAGTTTGCCGAACGCCGTTTATCAACGATAGAGATCTGGAGCTGGGAGCCTTTGGCGGCTGATACCAGTAGATATCCTCGGGAGATACAGATAGAGGCTCTGGACCTGCAAAGGGCGGCTCGTAAAAAGTTGCAAAGTCAGGCTGAGGTCGGCACTGAAATTGAACCTGATACACCGACTGAGAGGTCATTTCCTGCCGACTCTGCTGCCAAAGCTGCAGCATCTTGCCGACATCAAATCCCATCGCTCGCTGAAAATGCCACAGGGATCCTTGTAGAAAAAAGAAGGCTAAGTAGAAGTGAGCATTCGCCAGCCAAACCCTTGAGGAGTAGTTCCACGCTCCCGTTTGATTTGGATCGAAGTAGTAAGGAGTAAAGGCGGATTTCAGCTCCAGGGTGGGGCCGTAAAACTCCACCGGGTAGGCCAGCGAGTTAAACCCACAGTAGTAAGAAGCCGCAAAACCGGCTAGGGCGATGCCGAATAGAGAGTAGGAGAGGATCCCATCTGCTGAGAAGAGAAAGCGAGCTTTAACCCACTCAAACGGCGGAACCAGGATATGCCACACCCCTCCCAACAAGAGAAGAGCTCCCACATAGATATGGCCCCCCACCAAGTCTTCCAAATTATTGACATCAAACAGGTGGGTGCGGTAGTTCCAAAGGGTGGCAAAGTCCAAAGTTGGAGCCGTAACCAGGCGTACCTGACCGGTGTTGGCGTCATACAGCCCCCCGAACACCATCGCCTTGGCCACCAACAATAGGGATCCCAGGCCCAAAATCAGTAGGTGGTGCCCCAAAATCACTCCCAACGTTTTGGCATCATCCCAAGTGAAGTGAAACTTGGCAGCCCTGCCGAATTCCATATCTAAGCTGGGGGGAAGTTGGGTTTGGTGGAAGTAGGCTCCTCCAGCCAACACGCCGGCAGCCACCAGGTGAATTGAGGCAATGGCCACATAGGGAAAGGTATTGACGATCTGGCCACCGGGGCCAACCCCCCACCCCAATGTGGCCAAGTGGGGCAGCAAAATCAGCCCTTGCTCGTACATGGGCCGCTCTGGCGAGAACTTGGCCAGCTCAAACAAGGTAAAGCCCCCCGCCCAAGCCATGATCAAGGCCGCATGGGCCACATGCGCCACGATAAAAGTATTAGAGAGGTTCATCAATCGAGCGTTACCTGACCACCAGGGGTAGCCCGATGGGTGCATCTTTTTGGCATTCATAGATAGCTCCTCAGTGAGCCCTCAAAAATACAGGCACGTTTAGCTCAGACCGGCAATGATATGGTCAAGATAAACGGCCATTTCTTGACTTGCCTCTGTGTCGAGACTTTCGGTCAGGACCTCTTTCATGGCATTGAGGGCCTGAATGACGCGATCGATGGGAACGCCGAGGGTGATGTAAGTTTCTTTTAAACCCTGCAACACGCGCTCATCCAAAATTGAGGGATCGGCAGCCAACATGGCGTAGGTGGCATAGCGTAGAAAATAGGTCAGGTCCCGCAAGCAAGCCGCGTAGCGCCGAGTAGGGTACATATTGCCCCCCGGTAGGGTAATATCCCCGTAGAGCAAGCTCTTGGCAACCGTTTTGCTGATAATGCTGCTGGCGCTGGAGCTGATGGTTTTGGCCGCCTTGACGCGCATGTTGCCACTCTGGAAATAGCGATTTAATTGTTCCAGAGCTGCGGCATCTAAGTAAGAGCCTTTCTCATCGGCGGGGTTAATCAGGGAAGTGATGGTATCTTTCATGGATTTTTCTCCTCTAAGCACTAGTAGGGACTGATTTCTTGAGGCAATTGGGCAAATGCTGTTCGCGTTAGCGGGACGGAGTCCTTGCACCGCTTGCTCAGGCATTGCCTGTGAGAACTCTTATGGATTGCAACTTAAGACAACTTCACAGCTTGCAGGTCAAGCTCGCAAAGCCAGCCGAAACCTCAAGCTCACAGAGGCAGGAGTAGCGCGCCTCAACTCTAAAACTGAGCGAGAGGGCAGCGATTTGTCTATCCATTCATCGATTCAAAAAGCGCGAATCAGTCGATCAAAGTAGGGGGCAGCTAGAGCCATCTCCTCTGAAGAAAGAATGCCGGCAGCTACCTCTTTTAGGCAGCTCATCGCCACCCGCAGGTTGGGTAGCGGCACGCCCAAAGAGATGTACATTTCTCGCATGCCGTTCAAGCCGATATCTTCCAGCGGCTTATCGTTGCCTGCCAAGATGCAATAGCTAACCAAGCGGATATACCAGCCTTGATCTCGTTGACAGAGGGCAGTTTTTTGAGGGTTGCCCTTATTGCTGGGGGTGTTGGGGCATTTGGCCCAAAACCGTTTGCTGCCTTCCTGGACAATTTTTTGCTCGTTCTCTGCTAACTTTTGGGCGGCTCGGATGCGAACTTGACCCTTGCTGAAGAAATCCTCTAGCTTGGCGATCTCGGCACTGCTGAGGAAGCGATCAGCCGCGTCCGACTGCGCGATGACTTGGGCAACAATGCTCATAGGTTTTTGGCAAGGAACACTCTACAGGTAACAAAGTAAGCCAGATCCTCAAGAACCGAAATCACTTATTAAGAAAAAGTTGTGAATTGAAACTTACTTGCAACAAATCCTCTCTGCCTCGCGTCTTCGGCAGCGTGACCAGATTGAGAAGGTTGGGTTGGCGGCCAATCCAGATCCCGGATACGACAGCAACCCTCAGAATACTCAGCCTCTATCTCTTCTGGCCGAGATGAGCATCTGTGTTGGGAACTATTTCCGTATCTGTTGCTACAGAACTTACAATAAGACGGGCTGTGCAGAGGTACCGGGGGAGAGAACCCCTAAGGTAGGGATCAAATCGGCGCTGCGCCGCTTTAAGGGCTAAGTTTCTGAGGCAGGAATCTTGCCAGATCTGCGTAACCATCGCTACTTTGAAACCAACCTGGAAAAGCGCAAGCGCAAAGCAGGAGTCCCCAGGGATCCGCTCAACCTTTAAAACTGGGGCAGAGGGGGCAGGTGGAGCGTGAAAGTTGTCCAGCCGGCAGAGCTGTTGACCTCAATGGATCCCCTCAGTTGATCCACCATTTGTTTCACCAAAGCCAAGCCCAGACCGGTGCCCCCTTCTTTCCAAGGATCATGGCTGGGGATCCGGTAAAAACGATCGAAAATGCGGGTGAGTTCCTCAGCCGGGATCTCTTGGCTATTCCTGACTTGGATGCGAGTTCGGTTGGCCTCAACCCTGACTTCTAGGCGGATGGATCCCTGGCCGGGGGTGTATTTCACCGCGTTGTGTAGCAGCTCCCGCAGGATACGCCCCAAAAGGAGAGGATCTGTGGTGATGCTGCTCTCCAGAGGCACGTTGGCTTGAAAGGTTTGCCCCTTAGTACGGGCGCGTTCGCCAATAGCCAACAGCAAATCCCCCAACAAGGCTTCCCAGGTCAGCGTTTGCAGATTCAAAGCATAGGCTCCTGCCTTTAGCCGCTGCAAATCCAACAGGTCATTGATCAGCTCGATTTCCCGCTGGCATTCTCGCTCTGCAATGGCTAAGTATTGAGCTCGTTTCTCCCCAGTGGGAGCCATCTGCAACATTTTCAGGGCCATTTTCATGCTGGCTAGAGGAGTGCGCAACTCGTGGCTGACGGTGCTGATAAAGTCATCTTTGAGGCGGTTAAGGCGCTCCAGGGCTTGCACCTGCTCTTGGGCAGCTCGGAATAGGCGCGCCTGCCTTAGGCCGATAGCACATTGATTGGCCACTTGAGCTACGAGATTCATTTCCTGCTCATCAAAACTTTCCTCGCTGCTGCGAAAAACCCACAGATCCCCCAAGACTTGCTCCCCATCCCGCAGAGGGCAGACCAAGACTGATCCTTGGCGGGGGGCGTCAGGAAGTAAACAAAATATGCAGGGCTCTCCTCGCAACAACTGGGCGTAGAGATCTGGATATTGGGCAAAGGGAATACAAGTATGCAAGGCCGACCCCAAGCGAGGACAATACTCGTAGCTGATGGTGGAAAGGGTGAGATCGGCGTTGTAAAGGCCAATATCGCAGCCATCTGCATTTAGGTTTTCTCCCAGCTCGCGCAGAGCGGTGTTGAGAATTTCAGCTTCATCCAGAGAGTCGCGCACCCGGTCAGTGATGCGTTTCAGCAGGGCCTCAAATTGCAGGGATCGCTGCAACTCAGAGGTGCGCTGCCGAACCTTTTCTTCCAAGGTTTGATTGAGGGCTTGCAGTTGTTCATATAACTGGGCCTGTTGCAACGCGATGGCTAATTGATCGCTCAGCTCTTGTAAAAGCCGGATTTCCCACCCCTGCCAAGGGCGGCTGGATTGGCAGTGCTGTGCCACCAGAAGGCCCCAGAGATCCTCTCCCCGCCGAATTGGGATCACCAAGTTGGCTTGGGCCTGGAAAGATTCCAAGAGCTCCCGATAGCAAGGATCCAAATCGGCTATTGCTACATCCCCCACTGCCTGGACAAAGCCCTCTTGGTACTTGCGGTAGCACGGATCCCTTTGGAAATACTCATCCCACACGTAGCGGCCCAGGTGGCTGGGCCAGGGATCCGCCACCGACTCAGCAGCTACAAACCCCCCTACACCTTCCTGCAACTGATAGATCATCACCCGATCCACCTGGAAAACCTCTCGCACTTCTGCAACACTGGTTTGCAAGATAGATTGCAAATCCAAATCCTGACGGATGCGTCGCAGCAAAGCTCCAAGCAGCCGCTCCCGCTCTGCTTCTTTCAGCAACAGATCTTGGGCTTGTTTGAGGGGCGTTATGTCCACAGCGATGCCGCAAACGGCGTAAGGAGACCCCTGCTGATCCCGCAGGGCAAGCTTGGTGACCCACTGGGTCAATCTCTTGCCATCGCGGAAAAAGGTTCGCTCGTAGCTGACAGGATGCGGAGATTGCAGGACTTTTTGATCCTGATCTCGAAATTCTAGAGCCTCTTCTGATGCGAACAGCTCACTATCCAACTTTCCAATGAGCTCTTCTGCCTTGCAGCCTCTCTGTTGTAGATAAGTCTTGTTTACATGAAGATAGCGCCCTTCCAGATCTTTGAGAAAGATAGAAAAAGGGATCCCGTCCAGAATAGCCCTAAGCCGAGCTTCGCTTTCTTGTAGAGCCAGCTCTGCTTCTTTCTGCTCCGTAATATCTTCGGTAATGCCAACAATACGGATAACCTCTTGCTGTTCGTTCAAGATGGGTCGGCAAGAAGTACGCAGCCAGCGCAGCCTGCCACCCCGATGGAAAATGCGGTAGGTGATCTGCTGGGCTTCTTGAGTGGCTCGGGCGGCCGCCTGCAGTACCCTTGGCAGATCTTCGGGATGGATCGTGTCTTTCCAGAGATCTGGCTTGCGGCGAAACTCTTCTGCTGTGTAACTCCAGATCTTCTCGCTTTGGGGGCTTTTGTAGAGAGACTGGCTCAAGTCTGCAGAATACACAAAGAAAACCACCGGTACAGCCTCTGCAATTTCTCGGAAGCGGGCTTCGCTCTCTCGCAAAGCCAGTTCCACCTGCTTTTGTTGGGTGATATCGCGGGTACTGGAAACGATCCCTTGCACAGAGGGATCCTCCAAAAGATTGGTGCAGAGGCTCTCCAGCCACACCCACTGGCCGTCGGCATGTTGGGCCCGGTAAATAAAGCTGAGTGTCTCGCCAGGTCGAGCCTTGAGTTGCTCAAGAGCATTAGCAACGTTCTGCCGATCCTCGGGGTGAACCCAATCCAAGGGTACGGCCTCTCCCTGATTGGGAGCACGCCCCAAAATTTTCTCAGCAGCCGGAGGATTTAAGGTATGCAGCAGACCTTGGGCATCGATCCGACACAAAATGTCGTGGCTGTTGTTGAGGAAGGCGCGAAAGCGTTCTTGTTGATCTGTTAGCTCTCGTTGCAGGCGCTTTTGTTCGGTGATATCTAGGACAATGCCGAGAAGTCCCAAACCTTTAGACTGATCCTGAAGCTTTACGGCCAGGCGATAAGTATAGCGCTCCTGACCTTGAATCATTTCCTTACCTTCGAATTGGCAAAACCCTTGCCGCTCTACGTCGGATAGAACTTGAGAGGTGTACTCCAGCCAGTGAGGATATTCTCGAGCTGCCTCCTCCAGAGAAGTACCCAGCAGATCGCCAAACCAGGCGCGGTCAGTGGCATTTTGCAAAATTAGCACTCCCTGGGGATCCCTGGCCCACACCGCCAACGGCAGGGCGTCCAACAAGGTGCGCAGTTGGGCTTCCCGCAGCCGCAGGTTTTCTTCCAACTGTTTCTTCTCGGTAATGTCTCGGCCCACCCCGCGAATGAACTGCAAGCGGCCCCGCCGGTCAAAAATGCCTTGGTTGATCCACTCAAACCACCGCACCTGCCCCGCTGCATCCGCCACTCTGCTAATCCGGGTAAAGGTGGGCTGCTGAGGGGTAAGGTGGGCTATCTTTTGCTGCGCCTGCTCCTGCTCTTCTGCCGGCAGCACGTCGATCCAGCGCCTGCCCCGCCAATCCCCCAAGATTTTCTGGCAAGCTTCGTTACATTCCACCACCGTCGTATCTGCACGCGCCAGCATGATGACATCGGGAAAACCCACCTGATCCCGCTGCAGCCAGCGCCTTTGCCAGTACATCACCACGGCCAGTGAGGATCCCCAAAGGAGCAGCCAAAGCCATCCGGGCAGAGTGTTCCAGTTGAGTAAGGTAAGCAGGTTGACCAGATCCCAGGAGGCGCTCATGAAGGTTGTCGATTAAGTTAAGTTTAGAAAGTGTCAAGGAGTACGCTGCTTTTCGGTAGCATTTCTAACCCAGGATCAAGCACTGTGCCAACAATTCCCCATCTCCCCGAAAAGGAGAGCAAAGCTTGAGTCTACTGGAACGGTGGGGCAGTATCCTCGAAAAGGGGGCTTTCAGGGTGAAGAGTTGTTTCTTAGGTTTCCTGAGTGTTCGGATAGATAGTTCTGAATCCAGCGCACCAGCCGCTGAGAGAGCACGAAAGCTTCTGGTTCGTCCCCTTTGATGCCGACTTGGCTGCTAAAGCAGGCGATGACCTCCTCGTTCAGCTCCGGTTTAGAAGGATCGCTGTGAAACTGCAGCCGCACTTGGCTTTGGACCTGAAAACTCTCTTGAGCTTGGTTATCCAAAACTTCCTGACCCACTCGATGCAGCCGCACTCCTTTCAACTGAGCCAAGGGATAGGAAAACACCTGCTGCCGCCAAAAGCCCCAAGGGCCACCCAGCCGGGTCAAGGTCACCCGTTGGCTTTGGCAATCTAGATTCAGGATCTGCCCCAACCCCCAAGGGATCCCAATCCACAAGCCCATCCCCACAGCCACCAACCCCCACAGCGGCGAACGGGCCCACAGTTGGGATCCCAAAATTAGCAGCACCAAGCCCCCTGCCGCCCGCCAAGCCAGTTGCTGAGAGGTAAACCGTTGTAGGGCAATGCGCAGCCGTTTGGGATTGCGCTCCAGAACCTGCGGATAGACCGGTGCCATGAAATGGGATCCCACTGCTTAGGCTAGCTTAACAGGGGTTGCTTTTCCCTAGGCGCTGAAGGCATCTTATCCGGGCATTGCGTTGGTGAAAAACTACAACTCCGGCTCGGCAAAAAACTCTGATAAATCCAGCGCAAATCCAGGGATCACCTCTCCACCTTCCAGGATGTCGCCGGGTTTCTTCAATGCTTCAGGCTCAGGCCGGCGATAGACCAGAACGTATTTCTCTTCAGGATGAATGATCCAGACCAGCCGGGATCCATTCTCAAAATACTCAACGAGCCTATCATGGATCTCTCCAATGGTGTTGGCATCGGAGAGAACTTCTACAGCCAAGTCTGGGGATCCCTCAATATAACCCCTTGGGATCCCGCCCAGAGATTGCAGTCGTTCTTTGGAAAAAAAAGAACAATCCGGAGAGCGGCGATTACCGGATTTCATTTTGAAGGAAGTATCGGAATCGAAGGTAAATCCAATCCTTTGACTGCGAACGTACGAGCCTAGAATGATATGAATCAAACTTACGTAGTACCCATGCTTTGCGCCTGCCGAGCCCACAGTAACCAGTTCTCCATTCACAACCTCATAGCGATTGCCATCCTCCGGTAAAGCCATAAACTCTTCGTCAGTCCAAATTTTTCGAGAAGCTGCCGGAGAACTATCAGCAGGTGCCTCGGCCAATTTTTCTCTTTCCAAAACCTCGACCATCATGACCTCCGCAATGAAAAACGGCTAAACCAACCAAGGGAGCCGGTCTGGGGTCAACACATCCTGAAGAGCGATCTGCACGCCCGGTAAGAAGTCAGCAAGCTGCCCTGAGGGATCCCCTTATTCAGGATCCACTAGGGATCCCATGAACAACACGGTTTGGGCCGCTGGGTTGCCGCCGGATCCGGAGGCCACAATCGCAAACCAGAAGGGCCGATCTGCCACAAATTGAAAGGGCTCTTGCCGGTCGACAGCAGTCCGGGAGACGATCACCCCAGTAGCGGCTGCCGCCTCGGATCCCTCTTCGTTCACTTCAATTGCTGCTTTGTGCAGGACTTTGCTGATCCGCGCTGGCTCTGGGGTCATCTGGCTGAAATCGGCTCGGTTGGAAAAGGCAATCCCCAGGCCCAACTGTTGTAGAACTGAAGTGAGATCCGTTTCATAAGCCAATTCAAATCTCGGGATCCGCACCGAACCTGCACGGGGGTGCAGGGATCCCGTCCATTCTTGCCAAGTTTCCGGGCTCAGCTCTGCCCGCAGCGATTCCAGCTTCACTCCCTTCTTGGGCAGCAGGATCAGCATTTCCAGCTCCCCTTCCCCGTAGGGCAGGCTCACCACCTGCAACTGCTCGGTTTCCAGGTAGTCGTAACGACCTGATTGAACCATCATGGGTACTCGGACGCGGCGGCCATCCAACCGAGTAAAGGGCTGAGTTTGGATGCGCTCCGGATCGAAGGGCTGAGTCCACTCGCCTTTGAAGTAGATGGCATTGAGCAAAACCATCAAATCCTCGCGGCTGAGGCGATCCACAATGCGGTTGATCTTGCCCTGGGTGCGCTCGGCCACCCAGCCGTTGATCTGGTTCACCGTTTGCCGGGATCCCAAATTCACCCGATTCACCACCGCTTGGTAGTAGGTGGCCAAAGCCTGCAAAAACTGGGGCTGTAAGGTGAGGGTTTGATCCACCCAGAGGCCGTTGGCCATTTGCACCTGGACTGGCCCTCCTGCCGGGGATCCCTCCGCCAGCCAGCCCACCATTTGGGCATTGCTCCAGTTCAACTCATTGAGGGAAAGGTCCTGTGCCTCCAGCACCTCGGCCATTGCCGTTTGAGTCTCCCCAGAGGCGCCGTTGTAGAGCATGCTCAGGGCCAGGCGGATGCTCAAGGGGGAGAAAAAGAGGTTCTCTTGGGGCTGCTGACGGAGCAGGTGATCAAACAGTTTCAGCGCAAAGCGGCTTTGGGCTTGTTGGGCCACGGTCTTTTCCCCATACCCTTCCCCATAGGTCACCGTTGGCTCAAAGGGAATCCGCACCGGGGTTTCCTGTGAACGGGATCCCATCCCGTGAGTGGGCCAGAGGCCCAGGAGCCCCAGGCCAAGCAGAGCCAGAAGCGGGATCCGGCTCACCGAGGATCTATTGAATCTATTGAAATTGAAATTGAAAGAGTCTTTCATACGGCTCTCCTGGCAGGGTGGGGAACGATAAAGTCTATGGCTATGCTATCGGGTCGGTTGCGGGCTGCTCTTGCCCAGGGACGCCATTTCCGCTGCGCTCAAGGGGGAAAAGCACAGGCAGCTTCCGGCAAGCAAGAATTGGCAAGGCCCTCCCAGAGGGGAACTTCCTGCGTCTGGCTGGTCAAGTCGCAGCAGCAGCGTCTGGCGCGATAGGATGAAGCCTGCACAGGAGAGTGCCACATGGTTCTGTTCGTGATACGGAGTCCGCAAAAAGTTCCGCGAGGGTGCAGAGTCGCCTTGGGTCTGGCTCTGCTGCTCCTGGGATCCGGCTTGGGATGTGCTGCTGCCCCGGAGAGATCTCCCGCCTCACAAACTCAGGTAACCGAAGCCATCTCTCCATCCCCCCCAGCCATAGGGCAGCCCCAGCAACTGCCGGTTGAAGCCGAAGTCACCCTTGCCGGCCAACGCTTTGAGCTAGAGGTGGCCCGCACCCCTGAGCAGCAGCGCTTGGGCCTGATGTTTCGCACCGATTTGCCGCCGGATCGAGGCATGTGGTTTCCCTTTGATCCGCCCCAGCCAGCTTCTTTTTGGATGTTCAACACCCTGATCAACCTGGACATCATTTTCCTTCACCAAGGCAAGGTGGTGTACATTGCCGCCGATGTGCCCGGCTGCCCCGCCCAACCCTGCCCCACCTATGGGCCGCCTCCTTCCCAGTTGGTGGACGGTGTGCTGGAGTTCCGCGGCGAGACGGCTGCTGCTTTGGGTTTGGCCGTTGGAGATCCGGTCGAGATCCGAGAGCTTCAGCCCGTAGCCCCTTGATCTCTCCCTCCCTTGGGGACAAGGAAGACGGGCTCGAAGATGATCTTTTGAAGAATCTTTGCGATGATTTTTGAGGGTTGCTAACTAAGCCTACAGAAGAGCATGACTCTAGTCAATAATAAGCTCAACTATACTGAAAATAATGTATAATATGTTCAGTGCGGATTACTACCAGTTGATCTTTCTGTTTACTTTCGAGTCTGCCAACATGGTAGCCAAAGCAAAGCAGAAAATTGGTAGTAAGACGACACGGAAACTGCGCTTTGGGTATTCTACTCAAAGCTTTGCGGGATACCGCCATTCTGTTTGGACTCCGTCCCGCTAACGCGAATGGAAACAAACAGAATGCTATCGCTGCATAGTTGAACAGTGATGTTCAGCAGTGTTCAGCGTAAATGTATCAGGCGACGACAAGCCCAAGAGCAGTTTGGCCACCGCAAGCGAGTCTATGGATGTCAGCAGCGTAAGTCATTGGATAGGGGTGGGGGCTGTCGCCCTAGCCTCCATCCTTTGGGCTGAGATCGTGCGGGATGTGCGCCATTGGCTGGCCCACCGGTGGCCCTGGCTGATGCCCAAACACATCCTGCACCACCGCCTGTTCCGCCCCGACCTTAGCGTGGTGGATGCACAGCTGTACCGAGAATCCCAGTGGCACCACGACGTTCCCGAAGCGGCGACGATGATCCTGGCCGGGATCCCTTGGGTGGTGGTATTGGGCTGGGGATCCTGGCTGTACGGCCTGGCGGCAACGGTGGGCATTCTCTACTCGGCCAGTTTTTGGGTGGCTGGTATGCTGCGCGGCTATGGGCTGGCCCTGCAAACGGACATCACCCACCAGCCGGGGCCTTTCCCCGTTCCTCCCAGCCAATGGCATGTCAACCGCGCCTACCACTGGCGGCACCACTTCGACGATACCAACGCCTATTTTTGCGGCACCCTGACTCTCGTAGATCGGCTCATGGGCACCAGTCTCTCCTTGAAAGGCAAGCGAGTAGCCGTCACCGGCGCCTCCGGCACCCTGGGCCGGGCCTTGCTCAAGCATTTTCACCAGCAGGGGGCCAAAGTCATCGCCCTCAGCTCCCATTCGGATTCGGTTCACATCGAAGTGGACGGCCAGATCCAGCCGGTGGAGACCGTTCGCTGGCAGGTGGGGCAAGAGGGATCCCTGGCAGAGCTGCTGGAGCGGGTGGATATTTTGGTGCTCAACCACGGCTTCAATGTTCATGGGGATCGGGATCCCGAGGCCGTTCGCCAGTCTTATGCCGTCAACACCTTCTCCAGTTGGCGGCTGATGGAGCTGTTCTTCCAGACAGTTCGCAACAACTCCGAGATGGCCACCAAAGAGGTGTGGGTGAACACCTCGGAAGCCGAGGTCAGCCCCGCCTTCAGTCCCCTCTATGAACTCTCCAAGCGGGCTTTGGGAGACCTGGTTACCCTGCGCCGCCTGGATGCCCCCTGTGTGGTGCGCAAGCTCATCCTCGGCCCCTTCAAGAGCCAGCTCAATCCCATCGGGGTCATGTCGGGAGATTGGGTGGCCGCCCAGATCCTGGCTCAAGCCAAACGCGATTGCCGCAACATCATCGTCACCATCAACCCCCTGACCTACTTGCTTTTCCCGCTCAAAGAGCTAGCTGTGAGCACCTATTTTCGCCTGTTCAGCCGCCGCTCTTCTCGCCCAGTTCTTCTTGATCCTGCCGCCGGGATCCCTTTGATTTAGAGGAGTCGGCAAATCCTGGTCGGCTCTATGGCATTGGGTGCAAAAGTGGAGTAAGACAAGAGCAGGTTCTTTGGCGTCAGTAGGGCAGGATCCCTTGCGCCAATACGAACTTTTGGGGAGCGAGAGCGTACTTTGGCTTGGCGGAATCCAGCGGCTCGATCCCCGATGAGCGTTGGGTGTGAGGAGTAGGAGTGAGCGTGAACATGGTGCGACAGTGGGTGGGCGCAGTGCTCTGCGCGGTGGGCGGATCGTTGATGCCAGGGCTGTTGTCCGGCTGTGCCATCCCGATGCCTTCAGCATCTGCGGGGGTTTCTGAAGTGCAGGTGCGGTTGGTGCATGTGGCCCCCAATGGCCCTCGAGTTGACTTGGAAGTGGGAGGAGTGAGGGCCGCTCGGGGTGTAGCCTATGGCTCGGTGAGCGAATACGTGCGCATACCGGCGGGCGAGTACGACATCGTTTTGTTTTCGACGCCTGAGAACCTCGGCCAGTCTGCAGGTTCTTCAGTTGTGGCCAGAACCGTAGCCAATCTCAGGGGCGGGGGAGTGTTCTCGGTGGTGGCCGCCAATGAGCCGAATCGCATGACGGCCCTCGTCTTAGAGGACAACATCCATCCGCCGTTTGATCAGGCCCTGGTGCGATTTGTCCACGCTGCCCCCGATGCGCCGGCTCTGCAATGGCAAGGGGAGCAAGGGCGTGTGCTGATCCCCCAGTTGGCATTTGGGCAGGTATCCACCTTTCAAGCCATGCGCCCCGGCTTTACCCAAATTCAGGTGGCCATAGCCCCTTCAGCCCCTGGGGCAGGTGGGCAGTCGGCTCCCAGCCGGAGCATTCCCTTGCAACGGTTTGACCTGCAGTTAGAAGCAGGGAAAGTCTATACCCTTTATGTAGCAGGATTGTTGCGCAGCAATCCGACCCTAAGCCTGGTACTGGCAGAGGAAACTCGAGCTCGCAGGCTTCTATAGCAAGGCTACTTGTGGCTCCATCCTTTCTATACTGTTCTGGGATCCCTTTTCCTCACAAGGGGTACAGCCTGTGGATGCTTTGTTTCAAGTTGTAGTGCTGAATCAAACCCCAGATCCAGAACGGGTCATCTACCAAGCGATGCATCAGGATTACAGCCCTGATTTTGTTACCCCAGAGGGCCGGATCCCGGAAAAGTATGGAGAGGCCGTGGTGCGGCATTTGCTGGAGGGCAACCGTGGCCACTATGGGCCTCTAGAGCATCCTCAGATCACGTTTGGGGTGGGCTATTTTCCCCACGCCGTCATGCAACAGGCCCGTACTCATCGGGTGGGAATTTCTTTTGATGTTCAATCCTTCCGATATACAGGCCAGCAAATTGCCGATTTGGGCAAAAAGCTCTTGTTCTCGCCAGCGGTGCGGAGCACAACCGAGACTGCTGCTCCTGTTGGCGAGACCGGCTACGGTTGCGTCAGCAATCGCGTCAGCGGGCCGGAGGCCTATCGCGACAGCGGTGCGGAGCACATTGCGGAGCACAGTGGCGGGACGGAGTCCTTATTTTCCTTGCAAGAGCTGGAAACTCTGTTTTACGTTCCTGCCAGCGTCAAGGAGGGCAAGGCCAAAACCCGCCAGGGCTTCAAACCCATCTCCCCCGAGGCTCTAAACATCATTCTTGAGCAATATCGCAGCCAGGCCATTGCCTATTATCGCCTGGTGGAAGAGTGCGGATTGCCCTACGAAGATGCTCGTAACATCATTGGCTACGGGATCCGGCAGCACTTTGTGGTCTCCTTTAATTGCCGCAGCTTGATGCATTTCCTAGATTTACGAGCTAAAGAAGATGCCCAGCGGGAAATTCAATATCTGTGTGAGCTGATTTGGCCTCACTTTGAAGCATGGTGTCCCCACGTAGCGGCTTGGTATCGTAAGCATCGCTGGGGAAAGGCCCGATTATCCCCTTAGATTGATTTGGATAGTCGCCAACCTCTTCTGCCGATAACTCTGTCCTTAATCTTTTGTCGGGTTACGGGTATGGATCCCGAAGCTTATGAGCAAATGGCAGGCTTGGAAGACCGGCATTGGTGGTTTTTGGGTCGCCGTCACATTCTGAGTCGGGTTATTGGATCCCTGTCGCTTCCCCCCTCTGCTTATATTTTGGAAGCTGGCTGTGGTAGCGGCGGCAACCTGGAGATGTTGTCCAGATTTGGCAAAGTTTGGGCTATGGAAAAGAGTGAAATTGCACTGCCGCTGGCCCAAGCTCGCGGTATTGGGATCGTGGCAGAGGGGGAGTTGCCAAACCGGATCCCCTTTGGTTCTCAACGATTTGATTTGATTGCTTTGCTGGATGTGCTGGAGCATCTGGAGAATGACAAAGAAGCTCTCCTAGCCCTCAGTCAAAGGTTAACCCCATCTGGCTACTTAGTTGTAACTGTTCCGGCTTATCCGTGGCTGTGGAGTTTACATGATGAGCTTAATCATCACAAGAGACGATATACCCGCGGGCAACTTTTGTCGTTGCTTAAAAGCTCAGGTCTAGAAGTTTATACCCTTGTTTTCTTCAACAGTTTTCTTTTCCCAATCATTTCAGGGATCCGCATAATGCAGAAAGTGCTTCGCCTGAGGGAAAGCCAAGATCTGAAAATGCCGCCGCTTTGGCTCAATCGACTGCTGACGGGTATTTTTGCTGCAGAAGCCTATCTGATACCTAAGTTTTCTCTGCCCTTTGGTGTATCTCTGCTGGCAGTAGCCGGCCCGGCAACGAAATTGTAGTATCCTGTCATCATTGCTGTTCTCAGACTGCACTTTGATCATTGCTTAAACTCTCATGTTTCGACATCCAATTTCTGCAATTCTGGTAGTTTCTACAACAGCCTTTTCCGACGGTACTTAACCCACTCAACAGGGATTTTTATCTCTTGCATGATGAGGATCCCAATTACTTAAAGAACTTATTTTGTGTCAGCAGCATGAAGTCCTTTGAAGCTGGGAAGGGCCGTCAATAGAATTATCTGGTGAGGGCTACCCATTCAAGTTTTGGTCAACACTGATCTTGTCCAATAGCCTCAGATGCACAATCTTTTCTGTAAGATTGTCAACAGTCTTGATGCCGAAGGAGATAACCCTTGGCCGAACGCGGCTATAAAACTCGTCTGGATCTGCATCGTTTGTGGGTGCCCTTGGCCTGTTTTGGCGATGGCCTTTGTATTTGGTTGGCCTTTGGGGCGGGCTACTGGCTGCGCAGCTTGCGTCCTCATCAGCTCTTGCCTTGGGATGTCTACGCGGCCTTGGGATTGTTGACCGCCCTCAGTTATTGGGGCATTCAGGCGGGCTTAGGCGGATACGGTGAGTCGAAGCGCTTGTCTCGCTTTGAAGAATGGGCCAGTTTGCTGGTTGGGTTGGGATTGACGTTTGGTTTGGTGCTGGCAGGGGCCTTTTTCGTTCGCTCGGTCTCTTTGTCGCGGCTGGTGGTGGGCTACGCCGGCTTGTTGGCTCTGCTGAGTTTGACTTTGGTACGGGTGGGGTTGCGGCTGGGCATGGGCTGGTTGTGCTCTAGGGGCTACGGTCGGCGGCAGGTCATCTGGGTGGGATCCTGGTCGGTGTTGGCGGAAGTGTTGGAGCGATTGCAGCGATCCCCGCAGTTGGGCTTCCAGGTAGTCGCCTGGGCATGCGTAGAGCAAGGCTCTTTTGAGGAAGATCCCCCATCTCAAAATGGGGATCCCTGTCAAGATTCATATCCAGTACTAAACACCGCCCGCCCTACCTCTGGCGGGGTTGAGTCTGCCGACAGGACTCTGTCCGGCTCATCCCGAGGAACCCTCTCCTGCTTGTGCAGTCAGCTTGAGCCTTCCTGGTCGGCTCTTGAGCGTCTGGATCTGGTCCATTTGATTGCCTATCTGCAAGCCCACCCAGAAGTGCAGGAGGTGTGGTTTGGGCAACCGGAGCTGGCAACTGCTCCTCTGTTGCTCAGTTTGCAAACATTGTCGGTGCAGGTGCGCTTGGTGCCGGATATCTTAAGTTTTTTAACGGTGAACTTCAGCCTACAGTCTCTCGACGGGATCCCGCTGCTAACTCTGCGTCAGCCCCCTTTGCGCTACGCCCACAACCGGTTCCTCAAGCGAGCTGTAGACATCCTGGGAGCTTCCCTGGGCCTGATCTTGCTTAGCCCTCTGTTTTTGATTATTGCCCTGCTGGTAGCCTGCAGCAGTCCTGGCCCCATTCTGTATTGGCAAGAGCGGGTGAGCTTGGACGGGCGTCGCTTTTGGATTGCTAAGTTCCGCACCATGCGAGTGGATGCTGAGGCAGCCGGCCAGCCGGGCTGGACGCGCCCCGGGGATCCGCGCCGAACCAAGATAGGAGCCTTTTTGCGCCGCACCAACCTGGACGAGCTGCCCCAACTGTGGAACGTCCTGAAAGGGGAAATGAGCCTAGTGGGCCCCCGCCCAGAGCGGCCCTACTTTGTCGAGCAGTTTAGCCAGGAGATCCCCAAGTATCCGGATCGGCATTTGGTAAAAAGTGGCCTCACCGGCTGGGCCCAGATCCACGGCCTGCGGGGAGATACCAGCATTGCCCGCCGCACCCAGTATGATCTCTACTATGTGCAAAACTGGTCGCTGTGGCTGGATCTGCGCATCTTGGCCATCACCTTCTGGCAAGGGATCCGCGGACGGCTGGCCGGATACTAGGGGTTAGCGTATGCCATTCTCCCCCCAAGAGCTGCTCTACGAGGGCAAGGCCAAGCGCATCTACCGCACTGCCGATCCCAGGGTTTATCTTTGCCAATACAAAGACGACGCCACGGCCTTCAACGCCCAAAAGCGGGGATCCATCGCCGGCAAGGGAGAGGTGAATTGCACCGTCTCCAGCCATGTGTTTGCCTACCTGGCGCAGCAAGGGATCCCCAACCATTTCTTGGCCCAAACCGGCCCCACCGAGATGCAGGTGCGAGCCTTGCACATCCTGCCTTTGGAAGTGGTGGTGCGCAACCGCACAGCGGGTAGCCTCTGCCGACGGCTGGGCCTGGAGCAGGGCCTTCCCATCGAGCCGCCGCTGGTGGAGTTCTATTACAAAAACGATGCCTTGGGGGATCCCTTGGTAACCCCCGACCACATCCGCCTATTGCAGTTGGCCACGCCGGAGCAGGTGGAGCGCTTGGGATCCCTGGCTTTGGCCATCAACAACCATCTGCAGGCTTTCTGGCGAAGCTGCCGCCTAGAGTTGGTGGACTTTAAGCTGGAGTTTGGCCTGGACGAGAAGGGAGAGATCCTGCTAGCCGACGAGATTAGCCCCGATACCTGCCGTCTTTGGGATCGGGGGGGATCCGAGCCGCGAGTGCTGGACAAGGATCTCTTTCGCTTTGATCTGGGGGATCCGGTGGCTGGCTATCAAGAGGTGTTGCAGCGGGTGCTTCAGGCAGTGGGATCCCAATTCCTTCTCTCCTAGAGGGAGAGGAGCCAGGAGTGAGGGACTATAATCGCCTCAGCGATCCCACTCCTTTAACGCCCGAGCCTCCTTTCGCTTGTCGGGATCCCGCCATGACCTCTCCCCGCCCCCCCTACCCCGGCGAGCGTTTCCGCCGCCAACTGGCCAACCTGCTGGATGCCTGGGTGGAGCAGGGGTTGATTGAACCTGAGCAGCGGGATCGGCTGTGGGAGTACTACCAACTGGATAGCTTGCCCCGAGCGGCCGGCAGCCGTTTTGTCTTGGTGCTGCTACTGTTTGGCGCAGTTCTGGTAGGCCTGGGGGTGATCTCCTTCGTGGCCGCCAACTGGGCTGCCATTCCCCGCTGGGCCAGAGCCTGGGGGTGCTTGGCCCTCATGGTAGGGCTGCAGGTGGCGGGCTTCCAGGCTTGGCAGCAGGGATCCCGACGGCTGGGCAGCGCCCTGCTGATAGCCGGTGAACTGACCCTGGGAGCCTGTATTGGCCTGATGGCGCAGTGGGTTCAGCTTGGCGGATCCGCGGCAGGCTTGTTTTGGGCCTGGGGGATGGGCAGTTTGGCCATGGCCTACGGCTTGCGTCACAGCCCCAGTGGTGTACTGGCCTGCCTTCTGCTGGGCTCGGGGATGGTAGCCGACTTCGTGGATTGGGGGACTGTCAACTTCCTCTATCCTTGGTTGACCCTGGGCCTGCTGGTTCCTCTGGCCTATTGGTGTTGCTCTCGCTGGGTTTTTGCCCTGGCCGTGGTGAACTTTGGCCTGGCGTTGCAAGGGTTAGCCGAGCGTTTGGGCAGCTCTTTTCCAAGCTTGACCCTTTTGCATCTGCTTGGTGTTGCAGTTGTGTGGGGGTTGAGTCTGTGGCACCAACGCCATAAGCCTTGGCTAAGCCGGGTTTTAACTGAAGGAAGGGATCCAGAGCTTCCCGGAGAGCTGGAGCAAGGCTTGGATTTGGCCCCGACGGCCCAGAACTTGGCTCTGCTGGGGTTGGGTGTCCTGCTCTATGTCTGGAGCTTTGTCGGGACGTGGGCCGATCTTTCCGAGGATCCCCTCTGGAACGTTGGGGATCCCTGGGCGAGCTTGTCGGCAGTGGGGTTGCTGCTGCTGACGGGCTGGGGCTGGTGGCAGGGTTGGCAGGAGAAGAGATCCCAGCCCGTTTCGTCTTGGCTGAAGGATGCTGCTGTTCTGATTTCTCTGGTTGCCTTGGCGCTTTTGCTGGGGATCGGCAGCGCTGTGCCTTTGAACGTGACGGCAGGAGCAGCCTTGGTCCTCTTTGCCCCCTGGATAGTGACCTTGCTGTTGCTGGGGCTGTCAGCAGTGCTCTGCTGGGAAGGGCTACAGCAAGGGCGGCGAGGACGTTTCTGGCAGGGACTGTTGGGGCTGACCCTGGTGGTGCTGACCCGCTTTTTCGAGTACCCAACCGGCCTGTTGGCCAAGTCGGCGGTGTTGGTGGCCTGTGGGATCGGGGTAATCTGGCTGGGGCTGAAATTTGAGCGGCGGATTTTCTCCCGTCTCTAATTCTTGCCCTTCTAGGAAGCCAAGCCCCGCTACATGATCAAGCAAAGGAAAAAGCTGGAATTGAGCTGGAATTCACAAGAATTTACAAAGTTTAAGGAACCTGCTTGTATTCCCCAATGTCTTTGCTAGGTTGTGTTGATCTTTCATTTGAGCCAAAAGAGAGCACTGACGAGATAGAGAAAACTCAAGAAGTTCCTGACCAATTTGTCAAAACGAGAAAATAGATGCCGGTACTGCTTTAACTTATGAAAAAAGCATTCGATTAAATGCCTCTCTTTATACAGATGCTTGTCATAATGCCGCTGCGTCTTTCTATTCCTTTTAGGCGGAATAACCGCTTGAGCTTCCCCTATCTTCTCAATCAACTTATCCGCATCATATCCTTTATCCCCAATTACTTTGGTATCCTTTCTCTGCCAGCCCTCTATCAATTCTTCCCCTTGAGTAATATC
>NZ_JBSSAC010000042.1:0-24449 GCF_054058315.1 Thermostichus sp. MS-CIW-40 | reverse complement strand
ACAGAAAGATCAACTGGTAGTAATCCGTACTGAACATATTATACATTATTTTCAGTATAGTTGAGCTTATTATTGACTAGAGTCATGCTCTTCCTTCAACCTATGAACCCTACGCTGCAAGCCCGGATCCTAGAAGCCAAGCAACTGCTTCAGCAGTCTCCCGATACCTTTGCGGAGTGGTTGGTTGCTTTTTACCGAGAGCAAGACGCAAAGGATTGGCGGGAGTTCCTATGGGGTTTCTTTGACCTCTCCTCAGCCAATGATTTGGCTTCCCCCTCTGAGCCAGAGGCAATTACCCTATCGGCGCTGGAGCAGGCCTTGGCTGCTGGCCAGCTGAACCTTGCTTACCAGCTTTACACGCCTCTGGTGAGGGCAGGGATCCTGTCCCAGGAGAAAGTCTTGGATTTGTTACTATCCCTCGCAGGCCGTCTAGAAAATAGCCCCACGCAGGATCCACAGCAGCGTCTTCAGGCTTGTCTGAAGCTGCGGGAGATGGCCTTTGAGCTGGATCCAATTCGGCGAGACAATGCCCAAGTTTTGCTGATGCGGGCTCTGCAAGCTGAGGACGAGCTGGCAGTAGGCTTTTATGGGCAAGCCCTACTGGAGAGCCTAGGCGGCGAGAAGAGCCTCGATATTACTCAGGAGCCACTCCTTACTGAATTGCTCGCGCGGCTATGGGACGATGGCTACCTGAGCTTGTTTTTTGAGGTGGCCACAACTTTACAAGTCTTTCTTCCGGAGGAACAAAGATCTGGATTTGCTGCTTTGCTGGCCCAGCTAGCCAATGCTGTGGATCCCGAGCAGGCGAAGCGCTATGAAGGTTTGTGGACGATAGAGGACTTAATCGGTGACTTTTTTCAGAGGGCAGCCCGCGCCTTCTTCCAGAACTCTACCAGTGATGGCTATTCCATTTTAGGAGAAGCTCTCATCACGGCGGCCGAGAGCTCACAGGTGCAAGAGAACTTTACTCTTCGTCTATCCCTTCTATCAGAATCGCTGGAAAAGTTGATCCATGCTGCCCAGCCAGAACGGATAAACCTTGTTATCCAGAAAATTATAGACTTAATTTTATCGAGGGAAGCCGACTTAGGATCACTAAGAATTAACGATGAAAATCTACTCGAGAGTCTAACGATTGCTAAAGCCATTCTGTTTCGAGTTTGCTTTTGTTGGAGTTATCTAACTGACGATCGCTCTCTGATTCGTCATTACCAACAAATTGGTGGTAGAATCTTTAACGACTGCCTAAGCTTAATGGCTTCTCAGCGAGACTTTCTTTGGTCGGAATATTGGCAGAAGAATCAGCAAGACTACTGCGGATCTGGCAGAACTAAGCGAAAGCTGAGGGTAGGCTTTCTGGGTAACTGCTTTCAGCGACATTCGGTTGGCTTTCTCAGTGAGGCTACTCTCAGGAACCTATCTCGCGATCTTCTGGACGTTGTCTACTACTACTACCAGGGGTGGAAAAATGAAGATATGGCCAGTCATGACAATATGTATCAAAAGTTTCGCTCTCACGAAAATCTCCATTTTCGCTTTTTTCCAGGAGAAACCAAGCCGCCTCAAGTAGCTGCTCAAGCGCGTGAGGATCGCATCGATATCATGGTTTTTATGGACTCCCTTACCAGTCACGATGCCAGCATCGTAGCAGCTTTGCGGGCCGCTCCTATCCAAATTGGTTGGCTTGGCGGAGATGCTGTCGGTTTGCCAGAATTTGATTACTTTTTCGCCGATCCCTATATCCTTCCTGAAGATGCACAGGCCGATTACCATGAAAAAATTATCCGCTTGCCTAGCTACTGTGCTGTTGAGTATCTGGACATTACTCCTGCAGATGAGGTGAATTTCAAAAACAAGCTGAGAATAGGCCCGCAAGATATTGTTTTCCTAACTGCGGCCAGTGCTTACAAGCGTACCCCCGAATGTATTGATGCCCATCTGCAAATCCTGAAAGCTGTTCCCAAGGGGATCTTGATCGTCAAAGGCTCGGGGGAAATTGCCACGGTTATCAGGCGCTATCAGGAAAGAGCCAAAGAATTAGATGTTTTGGATCGCGTCCGATTTCTAGCCAAAACCAGCACTGTAGAAGAGCATCGCGGCCAACTGGCTTTGGTGGATCTGGTCTTAGATACCTTTCCCTACACAGGCGCAACCCACACTATGGAAGCCCTCTACATGGGCGTGCCAGTTCTCACCTTGGTAGGTCGCCATTACTATGGTCGAATGAGCTATAGCTTACTTAGGAATATAGGTCTTGATGACTGTATTACCTGGTCAGTTGAAGAATTTATTGAGCGAGGAATCCAGCTGGCTAACAATCCAGAGCGACTGTCCAAGGCCAAACAGACTATTCGAGAGTCCTACAGTAAGTCGATCATCTGGGATCCAAAACGTTTGGCTATGGCTATTGAAAAAACCTATTTTGATCTGGCTCATAAACATCAGATTATCGACCAGGTTCCTCCTCTAGACGGGGGTGAACCTAGACTCCAGGTCAGTCAGCGTATCCGCCTTCATATAGGGGGAAAAGATCCCCATCCAGACTGGAAGATCCTAGACATCCAACCAAGAGAGTACGTGGATTACGTTGGCAACGCTATGGATCTCAGTCAATTTGAAGACAACTCCGTAGAAGCCATCTACGCCTCCCACGTTCTGGAGCACTTCGACTATGTGCGAGAATTGCCTGTTGTTCTCAAAGAGTGGCATCGAGTTTTACATTTCGGTGGCCAGTTAATGATTAGTGTTCCTGACTTACCTACTCTTTGTCACCTTTATATAGAGGAAGGAGCTTCCGCCGAGCAGCGATTTAGTATTATGCGCATGATGTTTGGTGGACAGACAGATGAGTATGACTATCACAAAGTTGGTCTCTCGTGGGAATATCTGTTCATGTTGCTGACTCAGGCAGGCTTTCGGATTATCCGCAAGGTAGATCGGTTCGGCTTATTTAATGACTGTAGTGAAATGGTTGTTTTCGGTAAACCTGTTAGTCTAAACATAATTGCGACCAAGTAAATTAAATTAAAATAAAAAAAGTTGTCTGGTTCTAGGCAATTCCTATCTCCCTAACTATCTTTTGGTATGAAATCAGTAGTTATTATCACCGCAGCCGACTCCAAGTTCTTCGATCTAGTGCAGGGAACTGTTCTTTCCATCCGAGGTAAGGAGCAGGGTAAATCTGTTGAGATAGGCTTCTTCGATTTGGGCTGTACCTCTGAGCAAGTAGACTGGCTTTCAAAACACGTCAATTACATTGTTGAGCCGGATTGGAACTATAACTTTGCTGGAGTTGAGAGTGTGCCTTCTTATCTGCGGGGATTACTAGCTCGGCCCCGGCTACGTAGGTACTTTCCAGACTATGAAGTTTATATTTGGATTGACGCAGATGCTTGGGTTCAGGATTGGTTCGGGATTGACTTGCTCATCCAGCGAAGCAAAAAGCGAGGGCTAGCTATTGTTCCGGAGATTGACCGAGGGAATAGATTACTCTATGGCCCAAAAGATTACCTAATTGATCTTAGTGAAGCTTACAGATACCACTTTCCCAGTCTGAGTGTCGAGGACTTACATACGTACCCCCTCCTTAATGCTGGTGTTTTTGCAATGTCCTATACTGCCAAGCACTGGGATCTTTGGGACTTTCGGCTTTCTCAAGCTTTAGCTAGAAGACCTTCTATCATAACCGATCAACTCGCTCTAAATGTAGCGGTCTATCTAGATGGGCTACTTAAGGAAACAGAACTTCTACCTGCCTATTGCAATTGGACTTGTCACTACGGACTGCCAAAATGGGATCCAAGGCAAAACCTACTTGTTGAGCCTTACCTACCTCACACTCCTATTTCTATCATACACCTAACCAGCCATAGTAAAAGAGAGGGAAGGCATGTACTATTGACCACTGAAGATGAGAAAATTGAAATGAGCTTAAAGTTTAGCGATGCCTCGCTGGAACACCAGAAGCAAAGCTTGACGCCTGCTTCCGCAGAGCAACTGAGTTTTACTACTTTAGGGATTTATCTAAGCCAGATTAATCTAGCTCTTTTTCCCGATTGGGATCCAAATCTTCGGGAATCAGTTACTGCAAGCTTGGAGCCTTTACTAAAGTCTATTCTGCTTAGTTCCAATCCTCAGCATTACGCTTTGATCGTGTCTGCAGAGCCAGACTACGGGATGGCGGAGTCAGTTCTGGAAGCCGCAGCAGCTAACGTTACTATCGAGCTTATGGATTTGGGACACGAGTTAAGTGTTGAGCCGTCTATTTTTTTGGTTAAAACTCTTAACTCTGAGCAGTGGAAGCGACTACTGGCTCGGGTTGATTACTACTACCCCCTTACTCACGAGCGAATCCCCGCAGGGATCCAGCCTGCCCTGGATAAGCTGCCCCGCTTCGAGTTTCCTACTGGTTAGAGCCCTGAGGTGATAAAGAAAAGTTAACCGGAAGAGCGTAGCAACTGCATCAGCTGCTGGGGCGTCATCTGCTCGTAGGGCTCAAAGGGCTGGTGGATCCAAGGGTTATCCGGCAAATAGTCCACATAGTAGTCGGGTTGATAGACGGAGGCGGCCTTGTACCACAGTACGCCGGTGCGGATCTCCTCGATGTAGAAGCCGTAGTGGTGCTTGAGCCAGTGGACAGAGCGCTTTAGGGTCATGCCAGAGTCTGCCAGATCGTCCACCAACAGCACGTGGCTGCCCAGGTTGGCGGTGGTCATGGCTAGATCCCGCGAGAAGGTCAGTTGCCCCCGCTGGCGGTTACCGGGCCCAGAGTAGGAAGAGGCTGAGAGAATAGCCAGGGGCAGGTCGAAAAGACGGGCCAAGGTATCGCCGATGCGCAGCCCCCCCTTGGCAATACAGACGATTTGGTTAAATTCCCACCCGCTTTCGTAGACTTTGACGGCCAACTCCTCGATTTTGCGGTGGTAGTCGGCCCAGGTAATGGAAATTTCGTGCAAGGGATCCCCCTCTACCCATCTAGAGTGCTCAGTTTAATAATGACGCTTCTCCCCTCGACTAGGGACTAGCTTTCTTTCAGAGGGATCACCTTCACCCAATGGGCATAGACGGGATCCCGATTTTCGGTAATTGCCGTCAGCTTCTGCCGCAACTGCTCGGTGATGGGGCGGGAGGGGGGCAGGACGTACTGCTCGATCTGGCGAATGGGGGTGATCTTGGCAGCAGTGCCGGTTAAAAAGGCCTCGTCAGCAATCAATAGCTCCGATTTGTCAACGGGCCGTTCTTGGGTAGGGATCCCCAGGTCGCGGGCCAGAGTGAGGACGCTGTCGCGGGTGATCCCTTCCAAGATATCTTGGTCGAAGCTGGGGGTAATCAGCACGCCATTGCGCACGATGAAGATGTTCATGCCCGAGGCTTCGCTCACTTTGCCCTGGGAGTTCATCAAAATGGCCTCGTCATAGCCAGCCTGCGCCGCCTCGGTTTTGGCCAAAGAGGAAGTGATGTAGGCGCCGGTGATCTTGCCCCGCAATGGTAGGCTGCGATCCTCTTGCCGGGCCCAAGAGCTGATGCGGCAACTGACTCCCTCTGGCGAGAGGTAGTCCCCCAGTTCCAAGCCGTACACGAAAAAGTCTTTCTCGATGTTGTGCAGCCGCGGCGAGATGCCTAGGTCGGAGGTGTACACCAAGGGGCGGATGTAGAAAGACGTGGAGGGACGGTTTTTTCGGATCAGCTCGACGATCACCTGCTCAATCCGTTCAGCAGGGAGATCAAAACAGAGCAGGCGGGCGCTTTGACTCAGTCGTCGGCAATGGCGATCCAGACGGAACACCAGAACTTGATCCGGGTTTTGCGGATCAGGGATCCCGCGTAGGCCGCCGAACGCCGCTGTCCCGTAGTGCAGAGCATGGGTGGCAATGGAGATCTTCGCCTCAGCAAAGGGGACAATCTGGCCCTGAAAGTAGGCGTAGGGCAGAAAATCTGGCATGGTCGGCACCCACCGGGGTAGGAATGAGAGGTAGGAATATTATCACCGATTCGTGCAGTGCCGGGAGCTCCAACGTCAGCATGACTTCCCTGCCTGTAGTAGCAGCACGCGGGATAGGCGTAGAGCATGCCTCTAACCCCCAAAACCCTGAACTTTGCTGAATTTACTGAGCTTTAGGCGGTTTGGCAAAAGTCATTGAGAGGGATATAGTAGACCAAGTTTCCCCCTGATCCTTGAGTCCACCGCAACGGTTGCCGGGAAGTGAAGGGGGAAAGCGCTCGGGGGGTATTCCTCAGGGCTTTGCGGGATACCGCCTTCCTGCTTAGACTCCGTCCCGCTAACGCGAACAGAGATAGGCAGGATGCGATCGCTTCTTTCCTGAACCATGTTCAGGAGAGTTCAGCGTGAATGTATCAGGTATTCCTCCCCCGCAGCAGCGTTGTTTAGCCAGTCAGTTTCCGAGAGGGTTGGATTGGAGAAGCAAACAGTTCGTAGCTGAAGAGGGGCCGAGCAACTACACCCTATGACGCAAGGGGGATAAACTCCTTGCGAAGGCAGCAATGCTCCTTGTGGCAAGGCTTCTTGAGTCTCAGGGTGTAGGGTAAGGAGGTGGTTGCTCAAGCAGCTGTAAATAAAGCCTGCAAAACTTTCGATTGCTTCCTTACTTTTGCTTGGCATTTTGCCCCTCGGCGGCCCGATGCTACTGGTAGGTGGGAGCATGAAAACTGCTTTTGCCCAATCTTCTGCTCCGCCTATCCCCATTAAGGAAGCTATTCGGATCGCTCGATCTGCTGTTCCCAATGCTGTGATCAAAGAAGTTGAGTTGGAGCGCGAAGATAGACGCCTAGTTTGGGAAGTGAAATTTACCAACGATATTGAAGTTAAGATCGACGCCACTACCGGCAATATTGTCGATATCGACGACTAGCACCCAGGAGATGCCCCCTGCATAGGCGGGGGTGAGCGTTGCCGGAAAAGGCTGTAGCTGCTACTGCTTGATGAAAAAGTAGCGACCTTGAGAACTGCGAAAGCTGGGTTGTGCAAAGGTCAGGGATCCCTTTCCTTTTGGGCATGGGGAAAGCGTCTACACGGTAGCTGCCTGATGGCTGAAGCCGGTTCGACAGCTGGCTAGGGACAGGTGGTGGGGTCAGGCTGAGCTAGAATGCTGTCTATCCGTCTTGCTGCTCCCCCTGATGGACGACCCCCCTTTAGCCTCGGCGGCTACTTTCCCCAACACTGAGCTTTCGTGGGGAGATGCGTCGCTTAGTCTCCTTTGGGTCATCGGTCTTCTGGTCATCAACGCTTTCTTTGTCGCAGTCGAGTTTTCCTTGGTATCGGCGCGGCGCTCCCGCATGGTGCAGTTGGCGAGCGAGGGAAACCGCCAGGCGGCAATTGTGCAAAAAGCCCAAGAGCAACTGGAATATGCCCTCTCCACCACCCAGTTGGGCATTACCCTGGCCAGTGTGTTGTTGGGCTGGATCGGGGCTACGCAAGTGGCGCCGACGCTGTTTCTGGCCTTGAGGCAGTTGGCTTGGCTTCAGAACCTGGATCCGGCCCTTGTTCGAGGGGTGGCAGTGGTGTTGGTGTTTTCGCTGCTCACCTACTTTCAGATTGTGGTGGGGGAGCTGATCCCCAAAACTCTGGCCATTCTCTATTCGGAGCCGATTGCGCTCAAACTGGCCTGGCTCAACCGCTTGGTAAGCCGCTTCCTCCACCCTTTTGTCGAGCTGCTCCGCTTCTCCTCCCGCTGCCTGCTGCGCATCTTGGGCGTCCGCATCCCCGAGGCCACTTCCTTTTACAGCACCATGACGGTGGAGGAGTTGCAACTGCTGATCGCCTCGTCGGTGGAGTCGGGCAACATTGAGGCGGAAGAGCGAGAGCTGTTGAGCAACATCTTCGAGTTCGGCGAGACGGTGGCCAGCGAGGTGATGATCCCGCGTACCAGCATCGACGCTGTGCCGGAAACTGCAACGGTGCAAGAGGTGCTGGCCGAGGTGGCCGAATCAGGACACTCCCGTTACCCGGTCTACGGCGAGTCTTTGGATGACATCCGCGGGCTGATCCACGTCAAGGAAGTCATTGGGGAGCTGGCCAAGGGATCCATCGACCTCCACAGCCCCATCACGCCTTTTATCCGCGAGGCCCACTTTGAGCCGGAGAACAAGCCAATTGCGGAACTGTTGCCCGAAATGAGGCAGCACCACTGGCCGATGGTGATGGTGGTGGATGAGTTTGGCGGCACGGCGGGCCTGATTACCGTTCAAGACTTGGTGGAGGAGATCGTCGGCAAGCTCTCCGATGGCCCGGATCCCAACACCAAGGAGCCGGACATCCAAGAACTTGACGAAAATACCTTGCTCATCCAGGCTCAGCTAGATATTGAAGAGATCAACGAGCGCTGTGGCCTCAACCTGCCTCTGCACGAGGATTACCAAACGCTGGGGGGCTTTTTGATTTACCACATGCAGAAGATCCCGCGTGCTGGGGAAAAGTTCACCTACCAAGACATGGAGTTTCAGGTGGTGCGCATGGAGGGGCCACGGGTGGATCGGGTGAAGGTAGCTCGCCGTTCTGGCACTCCGGCAAACTCCCTGCCGCTGCTCCCCCCAGCGCAAACGGCAAAAACCCGTCCATAAGCCCGCTAGGAGAGCATTAGGTCCTTGCCTTGACCACTTTCAGGGTCTGCAGGCGCACATCCTCTGGGCCGTTGATAAAGCCTCCTGCCTCATGCACCAACAGCAGATAGTTCACCGCCTCTTGAGTCACCTCTTCTCCCGGCACCAAAATCGGGATCCCAGGTGGATAGGGGGAGATGATCTCGGCGCAGATATGGCCCACTGCTTCTTGGAAAGGCACCCGCTGAATGGGAGCAAAAAAAGCCTCCCGGGGTGATAGCCGTTGTGGTGGCAAGCAAGGACGGGGCAGTTGTGCCAGCCGCTGCATTTTTTCCATTGCCGCTCTGGATGGGCGGGATCCCTGAAAATGTTGCGACAGGGCAGCGAAACTTTCCACCAGGCGGTCAATGTCTCGCTGGGTATTGCCGATGCTGACAATGAAGACCACATTGTGCAGGGTGGACATCTCCGGCTGCACGTGGAAGTGATCGTTAACCCAGTCGTGAGCGTCGAAGCCGAACAACCCCAGCTCTGTCACCGTTACCGTGAGGCGGGTGCGGTCGAAATCGAAAAAACCAGGGGTGGAGCCGATACGCTCTGGGCCAAAACAGCGCAAGCCGGGGATGCGGTTGAGACGGGCGCGGGCTTGATCTGCCAAAGCCAAGGCTTGGCCCAGCAGGGCTTCTCCCTCCAGTGCCATCTGCCGCCGTGCCACATCCAGCGACATCATCAGCACATAGCTGGGACTGGTCGATTGCAGCAGTTGCAGAATGTTGCGCACCCGGTTGGGGTCGATACGGGATCCCTTGAGGTGCAGCATCGAGGCCTGGGTCATGCCGGAGATCACCTTGTGGGTGGACTGCACCACCAGATCGGCTCCGGCTTCCAAGGCCGAAATGGGCAATTGCGGATGAAACCCAAAGTGGGGCCCGTGGGCCTCATCCACCAGCAGCGGCAGGCCGTGGGCATGGGCGATGGAGGCCAAAGCCTGCACATCGCAGCAGACCCCGTAGTAGGTGGGGCTGACTACCAAAACGCCTTTGGCATCGGGATGCTCCGCCAAGGCCCCCTCCAAACCGGCTGGGGTAATCCCGTGGGCAATGCCCAGCTCCGGGTCAAAATCCGGCTCGATATAGGCCGGCACCGCCCCAGAGAGGATCACCCCGGCAATGGCGGATTTGTGGCAGTTGCGCGGCAAGAGGATCTTGTCTCCCGGATCGCACACCGCCATCACCAGCGTTTCCACGCCACAGGTGGAACCGTTGACCAAAAACCAACTGCGATCCGCTCCATAAGCTGCTGCCGCCAGCTCCTGGGCCTCCCGGATCACCCCATCGGGATCGTGGAGGTTGTCCACCTCTGGCAACTCGGTCAGATCCGCCCGGAAGACGTTCTCTCCCAAAAAGGTCCGCAAGTCGGCAGGGATCCCACGTCCCTGTTTGTGGCCTGGCGTGTGAAAAGGAGCCTTATCCAAGCTGCAATAGTGGCGGATGGCCTCAAACAGAGGTGCTCGCTCTTGGGCTTTGCGATCCAGCGAGCGCAAGCAACGAGAGGTTTTGGACAGATTGGACAGAACCACAGACCACTCCTCAACACACCAGGTGGGCATTTTGTGATTATCCATCCCAATGGAGGCTAAGTCCACCGCTGGCGCTTTTCCTGCTAGCCTGGGTTTTCAGGTGGCCTTTCTTCTTCTTCTGCAATCTTGCCTGCGATGTTCGAGAAATTGCCCTTCCCCGTCAGTACCCTCGTTTTGTTGGCCGGCGTTGCCGCCACGGCTTGGGGCTTTGCCCACTACAACGATCCCACCCTCAATCTCATTGGCCTGTTTGCCGGGATCCCCTTGCTGTTGGGAGGGGTGACCATGAAGGTAGTGGAACTCAAGCCGGTACCTGCCCTGGCCGCCCCTTCTCTCGAGGTGATCCAAGCCCGCGCCCAGCAGGCCACGGAAATTCAAAAGCAAGTCCGCGCCGATATCACCAAATATAGCTACGGGGCTAATGCCCACCTGGAAGATGCCCTGGAGTTTCTGGGTCTGCGCGGCCCTCTGGAAGCAGATCTGCCCAAGGTGAGAGGGTACAGAGAAGAGCTGCGAGATGGCCGGTATACCTTGGTGCTTCTGTTCGATTCCCCCAAGGTTCCCTTCCAACAATGGCAGGAAAGCTACCAGAAAAAAATGCAAGGTTTCTTTGGCCGAGATGTGGAGGTGCAACTGGGGCAGCCCCAAGAAAATCAGGTGGAATTGGCGCTTGTTGCCCGAGGTGGATCCCAGGCCACCTGAGCAAGGCTTAACCTTCCACCTCATCTGTCAGTTTCACGACTTTTTCACGGGTCGGCTCTTAGAATCAGAGCATCTCATAGGGAAGGTGTGTTGAGGACTGAAACACTAGAGGAAGGATAACCAGGGATCCCATTGGCTGGGATCCCTATTTTTTCCATCGAGGCAGCAAGAAAGAATTAACGGGATCCCTCTCTGAGCAGCACAAGGATAACCCCGGCAATGATGCTAATCGTGGCTCCTGCGATCAAGCTGGTTGCCAGCCGCTCTAGCCGCTCCCCAACCGATTGAGCAGTGTCGAACTTGAAGCCCAACTTATCGACATCGGCGGAAAGTTTGCTGACACTTTGGGAGAGGTTATCCACCCTGTCGGTCAGGCTATCTACTCGGTTAGTCAGGTTGTCTACTCGATCCGTGAGGTTATCCACCTGCTCGGTCAAGCTATCCACCCGGTGAGACAACCCATCGACGCGCCCCAGCACTTCCCTCTGCTGGTTCACCAAAACTTCTACAACACGCTCAATCCGGTCTAGCCGATCCTCTGTGGGGGTTGTCATCAAATTGATCTCGTAGGTTCCTAATCTTAAAGTAAACAAACGAGCAAGGGATCTTTGTTGGTAAAGACTCTCCAGCCCATCAGGCTAACTCTTATGGGCCTCAGCCGCTTGATCCTGAATAATCCAGGTACGCAGGATTTGAATTTCATCAGCGCTCAAGTGACCTAGGCGATCCATGCCGGTGCCGTTGCGACGAATATAGGCCAATTCTGGGGATCCACTGCGTCCGATAAAAGATCCGGGAGACTCTCCCTGGGGATCACTCACAGGAACCCTGGGCGTAGGTTCAGCTCCTTCCCTGCCCTGCGACAACAAACTCAGGGCATCCACTCCCCCCCCATTCAAACGGATCCCTGCAGCTCGCTGGATGACAGCATGACGAGCTAACCAACGCGGTTTGAGCAACTCGCTATTTTCCGATCCCGGCGTTACATAACGCATCACCGCAGCATAGCTATCCAAGGGGCTGCGCCGCATCCGACCAGCCCGCTGATGACAGCCTACACAGCTAGCATCCAGTAGAGGTTTAATATCTCGCTGGTAGGTGTATTGAGGTTCAGTGCGGAAAGTCAATTCTATGGGCTTTTGTAAATCCAGCTCTTCCGCTGCGGGCAGGAGCACCCTGTAATCGGTGCTGTAACTGAGTAGCTGTAAAGGTTGAAAGATCAGCTCGTTTCCCCGAATGTCAAAGGCCACCTCCACAGGGGGCTGAATCCCAAAGGCTAGACCTGTTATTCCGGCGGGAAGCTGTCGATCAAAACGCAGATGGATACTTTGGTCAATTGGGATCCCTCTTTGGCCATTGGAAGGATTGCTGGAGACCAATGTAGTTCCATTTGCAGAGGGAGCAGTAAACTCTACCTGACCCTGCTGCACCGGTGCTCTCGGTTGTAAAAGAGCCAACGCATCGGGATAGAAAGTAGTGTGTTGCTCCAGTTGGCTAGGTGAGGGGTTCTGCTGCCAAACGCTGCGAGGCATTCGCACGGTAAACAGAGGAGCTTGCCGATCCCCGGCTTGTCCTAGTACTTCCAAGGTGATCTCCTCCGGCTGCGGCTGCGCTTGGAATTGTTGCGCCAAAGCTCGCCAAACCAAAGGGCGTGATTGCTCGACTAGCTGTGGATAGCTCTGACCCTGGACTGGTAGAGAAAGGCGATGGGTTTGCGACCACCCTGTGTCAATCGAAGCCAGCGCCCCAGCCAGAGCCAAGCTCAGCAGCAGGGATCCCAGTCTCAACCAAAATCGGCAAGAAAAGCTTGACCTTAGCATTTAAACCAAGATGTCTTTATAGGAAGGTAACTAGCTCAACAGGAAGAAAGCGGCTTGCAGCGATAAAGATTTTCCTTCAGTCCTCCAAAATTGTCGGCGTAATTAGGACTACAATTTCAGTTCTCTCATTTATCGTATTTTGCCTACGAAAAAGAGAACCCAGCAGAGGAATCTCAGAAAGCAGTGGAACCCTGTCAACAGATACTCGATCCTCCTCTCGTATCAAGCCTCCCAAAAATAGGGTTTCTCTGTCTTTCAGTCTGGTTTGCAAAGTTCCAACAGAACGCTGGTTCAGCAAGCTAATTACGGTGCCATCTGCCAAAGTAACTTGGCTACCGATGGATGAAATCTGAGGAATGAGATTTAACGTAACATAGCCATTATCGTCAATCCTAACATTTTGAATAAGCAAGTTAACTCCTGCGTTTCCCTTCTCGAAAACAACTACTGACTGGCCTGTTGCGGGATCCGTTTGTATTCTCCTGTTGGTAATGACTTCTTGGCCAACCACAACAGCCGCACCGGTGTTGTTGGCAACGACTACTTTTGGATCGGCCAATATCTTAGCTGTCCCCGAAGCAATAGATGCATCTATACGAGCTGCAAGAGACTGCTGGAGCCGGTTTAAAGTATTAAATACAAGTGAGCCCCCAGTTGCTGGAGCCGGAACCGAACCAACGTTAGGAACTGAGGATCCCTCGGGTTGGCTAAGAGGAGTTCCACCAAAGGTGGTATTATCTCCAGAACCCAGCGCAAAGTTTCCAGATGCACCACCTAATGCAACTCTTAAGTCAGAGTTGTCGTTAAGGTTAATCTCGATAAACCTGGCGCTAATCAAGACCTGTCGACTTCTGAGATCAATTTGGGCAAGATATGCTGCTATTACGTCATGTTGGGTAGGTGTGGCAACAATAGTCAGTGAATTCGTTCTTGGATCTGCTTGAATGGCCGATTCCTGAGCCAAAGGAATGTTTGATGCTTCCAAAATGGCTAGAATTCTGCTTCTAATTTCACTCGGAGTAACACCTAGCTGCCTAGCCGTGATTTCAGTTGTTCCACCTCCACCTGCGGCACCGGCAGCAGTTAAATCAAAGTTTTGGATCTCCTCTTCGATTCTCAGTTGATTGAGTCTGTACGTCCTGACGATCTGCTGGCCAACCCCAGGGAGTGTAGTACCAATGAAAACTGTTTGCCCTACGCGAGACGCTTGAAGCTCCTTCAAGCGCAAAATAAAGTTAAATGTTTCTTGTAGAGGTGAGTCAGCTACATCTAGGGAAATCGTCAAGTCCGGAGGCACATCATTGAGAACTACATTAAGCCCAGCTCGACGCACCAGTAGGCTTAACACATCACCTACAGGAGCATCTCTTAAGGTCAAAGTGATCTTGGCATTTGAACCCAAATCCACCGGGGGAGGAGCTGGAATAATACTGCCAACGGCAAGATCTCCAGCCGGGGGAGCCATTGCTCGACCTTGAAACGGAGAAACATCAGGATTGACAACCCCTGGCGGCAGTTGGGGTTGGTTGAGCTGGTCCACAGAAGGCACCTGAGAAATCACGGGTGCAGCAGGAGCAGCAGGTGTGGGAGGAGCCGCTTGAGCGGTCGGCGGAGGGGCAGGGTTTTGAGCGACCGGCTGGGGGGCAGGGGCAGAAGCTGTTGGCTGAGGAGTAGGAGCCGTGGGTTGAGGTCGGGTTGGGGATACCGGTTGACTGGGCACTGCAGCCACTGGAACCGGTGGGGCAGAGGGTAGGCCCTCAAAATCGAAGACCAACTGCGTCGGGCTGCGCCGAGCCAGCAAGCCTTGGGGAGCTGCGGTCACACCGGCTATTTCTATCCGCACGCTGTCGTTGCTCAACTGCCGGGCCTCAATGAAGCGCACCCCCGGCAGGGGAGACTCTTGGCGATAGCGGCCCTGGCTTCCGCTCAATTGAGCATTGGTGATGTCCCCGATCCAAGATTGTCCCTGCTGGGTAAAGAACACCTGTGGGCGAGCGCCCCCTTCGGTGTTGATCTCCAACTGCATGCGGTTGCCGTTGGGCACCAGGCGGATATCTGTGATGCGGCTGAGGCGTTGCGGGTTTGCGGAGGTCAACTGTTGAGCGGCTGCCTCATTGACCCGGCTTTCTAAGGCCAATGGGGGCAGGGACAGGATCAAGCCCAACGCACACCCATAAGCAACTCGACGGTTCATCATCCTCACACCTCACTCCTTCACCCAGTCGTATTCTTGCTTCACCTCGCCACAGGTGCCTTTGGCCTCGTTCACCCCGTGCTTCCCTAATCAAAGCCGAAATCTCGGACTTTGCCACTACCTGTAGCCGTTTCGGAAGAAATTTTTCCCAGATCTTCGATTCGGCAACACTATCCGTGCTGAACCGGCGGTTGTTCCCGTCTTCTGAAAACCAGAGGGGATCCCGCACTGGCAGGATCTCCCCCTGAGCCGAAGCATAGCTAGGCTATTGGCTGGGTGCTGCCTGTTCTCCTTCAGGGGGGGCTTGCCCTTCAGGTGCAGGAGCAGTGCCCAACGGAACGTCCTTGTTGTAGATGTAGGCAATCAAATCAAAAGCAGCGTCCAGCTCCCCTGTGTCTTGAACAGGATTTAAGCTGATGTTGCTCACCCGGAACAATGTGCGCAGACGCTCTATATCTCCCATCAGATTGATCAGCTCCGTATAGGGGCCACGCAGAGCAACGCGGGTGGTTTGCACTTGGATGGCGGGAGCGATGATCCCAGGCACTTCCGGATTGGCCGAAGACGCTGGAGTCAGTGGAGAAGGGCTAAAGCTGCGCAGCTCGCTGTTGGGCTGCCCTCGCACCAGCCGGTTGAGATCCAGCAGTTGCGTGTCGGCATTCTCGGGGGTGGAGAGCAGGGCACTGATCTGTTCCCGCTCCACGCGAGCTCTCTCGACCTGATTGGGCACATCTTGCAAACTGGCAATCTGGCTCTTTATGTCCTGCAACTGGGTGGTTTTGTTGGCTACCTCCCTTTCCAAAGCCTGTACCTCCTCGATCAAGGGGCGAAGTTGGGTGAAGGCCAGAAACCCCGCCGCGGCTAACCCTGTGATCCCGATTAAAAGACCAATTCGAATGGGGGTCAGCTCCACGCCCAGCAGTACCGGCGGCCCTGCCGGGGGAACCACCAGTTGTTCGTCGGGAAAACCTTCAACCGATCCAGTCATCAGTTCGCCTCCACTCGACGCAAAATGCGGATCTTTTCAACCAAGCCTATCGCTCCCCGCTGCTCCAGCTCGCGGGTAAATTCTGGGTCGGGATCCCCCAGGGTGCGGATGGTTACGGTTATGCCGTAGGTGACGCTGGGCTCGGTTAGGTCTGTGCCGTCCACCCGGGAGCTGCTGTTCAGGACGGCGCTGGTAACAAAGTTGGAATCCAGCAGGGTGAGCAAAAAGTCGTTCACCAGGGGAAAGTCCAGCGCCCCTCCTTGGATATTGACGGTATCCCCGGAAGCGCTGATGTTGGTTATCCATACCCCCTGGCCGGGGATCTTGCGCCGCAGCTCTTCCAAGATGGCCGACCAAGGCTGGACGGATCTCAGAAAGGAGCGGAACCCTTCCGTTTGGGCGCGAATGGTTTGCAGCTCTTGATTGGCATTCTGCAGCTGGGACAACTCAGCATTGGCTGTGCTGAGCTCACTGTCAAGGCGAGCCCGCTCCGCCCTCAAGGTTTCTCTCTGGCGGGAAAAGCTGTCTTGGAAATACCAAAAAGCTCCCATCGCTACAGCAGCAACAGCAACCCCCAGGCCAATGGCCGGGATCCAATTCTGGGATCCCTCTGCAGCCTCAGCTGCGACTACTGGTCCCCCACCTGTTCGAGCTGTGGTGAGGACATCCGGCCTTTCTTTGAGGAAATTGATCTCCGGTGTGTACATCTCTTTAACCGCCTTGTGCGCTATTCCATCGGTTGGGCGAGCTTGCGCTGCCTGCTGCCGCTACTTGGTGTCTTCCCGTAACGCCAACCCCAGGGCCACTCCCATTGCTGGGCGTTCCTCCAGGGGCAGTTCCACTGAATCCGGCACGACAATGTTGCCAAAGGGATCCGCCAACTCCACCGCCACGCTCAACGACTGAGATAAGAAGCCGTCGATTTGGCCGATGCTTGCCCCAGTTCCGGCCAGCAGTACTTTCACCACAGGCGAGCTGCTTTCTGTGCTCGTAAAGAAGTCGATGGAGCGCTTCAGTTCATCCGCCAAATCGGAGACAACGCGCGTTACTGCTGCTACACCGGGATTGCTGGGCGCTGGCTGTTCTCCCGTGGCCAAAATATCGGTGGGGTTGATCAAGGGTAACCTCAGAGTTCGCAACAGGTCGCCGGTGCGGCTAAGCGGCAGATTCAGGGATTGGGCCAGCACCTGCCGCATGTGGATGGTGCCGATGTTGACGGTGCGGGTAAATTGCGGGATCCCGTTCACCAAAATGCTGATCTCGCTGCTGTCGTAGCCGATGGAGCTGAGCAACACGGCCTCTTGGGGGCCGTACTGGATTAGCTGATCGCGGATGGTGCGAATGAGGGAGAAGCTGGCCAGCTCCACACAGCGCACCTGCAAATTGGCTGCCTGCAGCACCTCCAGGTAGTTGTCCACCACCTCTTTGGGGATGGCCACCAGCAAGACTTCGATGCGCTCAATGCCATCCTGGGAAAGATCAAGACCCAAGGGCTGGTAGTCGACATCCGCCTGATCCCGCGGATAGGGAATGTAAAGTTCGGCCTCCTGCTCCAAAACCACCCGGCGCAGCTCATCGGCAGGTAGGTCGGCAGGCAGGCGAATGAGACGAACGATGGCCTCCCTTACGGGCACTGCTGTGGCTGCCGGCAGGTTGGTGGGCACTTTGTTTTCATTGAGCAAATTCATCAGGATCAAGCCAACTGTGCTCGGATCGAGGATGCGCCCTTCGACCATCGCCCCTTCTGGCATGTCCACGCTGTGGTAGTGGGCCAGACGATAGCGACCATTGCCCTGCTTTTTCAGTTGGGCAACGGCGATGCGCTCGGGGTTGATGTCCACCCCAAGCATGGTTCGGGTTTTGGAACCACCAAGAAAACTAAACACGCCGGGAAACCCCGCCCTTTGCGCTACTGCTAGAGGCATACTACCCAATTTGTAGGTGGGTTACCACTGTTCGCCATTGGCCGCGGGGAAATCCTTGTCTGGGCCGATCCCTCCCTGCCGGCCGCAAGTGCAGGGCTTGCGCGGTGTTGAGCGGTGTTGGAAATTCGCTTGACTCAACGGGTCTGTTGCCGGGCCCACTCACGGAACTGTTGTAACCGCTCACAACCCTTCTTCCTCGAGGGCCTGGACGTTTTGCACAATCCGGGAGAGCTCGTTTTTCTCATCCACATTGATGCGAGTCGGGGATCCGCTGATGATGCGCTCGTAGCCCCGGAAGGAATCGCGGATTTGGATGCCCGCATTGGAGATCAGGTACTCGCGGATCCCTTTGTCGTGCCAGGATCCCCGCATTTTGAAGACGTTGAGGGCGCGGGCCATTTCTCCGCGGATCTCCACGTATTGCAGCAGGATAATCGTGTCGGTGATGGTGGAAATATGGGATTCGGTGATGGAATGGGATCCCATGAATTGGTCGGTGGTGTTGGTGAAAAAGCCGGTGATCTCCTCCTGCTTGGCCAGGCCGGTTACCCCGATTACAAACTGGCGGAAGGCATTTTGGCTCACCCCCCGCGCCAGGGCTGACAGGGAGTCGATGGCCATGCGGGAGGGCTTGAAGGCCATCATCTCGGTTTTGATCTTCTGCAGGTGGTCTTCCAGGCCGGCAGATTCTGGGTAGGCGCAGATGATCTTGAGGAGGCCCTGCCGCTCGAACTCTTCCAGGTCAATGCCCCAGGAGGAGGCGTTGCGGGACAGCTGCGCCCGCGACTCTTCGTAGGCAAAGAGAATGCAGCGTTCCCCATCCAGGCAGCCCCGCTCCAGGAATTTGCTCACCAGCGAGGTTTTGCCCGTGCCGGTGGCGCCGGTGGCCAAAATAATCGAGTCCTTGAAGAAACCGCCGCCGCACATTTCGTCCAGCTTCTCGATGCCGGAGGAGACCCGCACGTTGGAGGAGCGCTGCGTCAGCTGCATGGCTCCCAAAGGGAAGATGTTGATCCCGTCGTTGGTGATGGTGAAGGGATATTCCCCCTTCATGTGGGTGGTGCCCCGCAGCTTCAAGATCTCAATGGTGCGCCGCCGTTTCTCTCCCTCCAGGATGTTGCGTAGGATCACCACGTTATCGGAGACGAATTCCTCTACGCCGTAGCGGGCGATGGGGCCGTACTCGTCGGTGCGCTCCGTGGTCATGACGGTGGTGACGTTGGCCTGCTTGAGGCGGGCCGTCAGGCGGAACAGCTCCCGCCGCACCACACCGGCAGGGTCGTATTGCTGAAAGATGGCTGTCACTGAGTCGATGGAGACCCGCTTGGCTTTGTATTTGCGAATGGCGTACTGGATGCGCTCGATGAGGGCCGACAAATCGAAATTGCCGCTCACCTCATAGCCTTCGGGATCGGGGGAGGCATCCAGGATAAACAGTTGGCCCCTGTCGATGAGGGCCTGCAGATCCCAGCCAAAGCTGGAGGCATTGCGAATGATATCGGCGGGGGTTTCCTCGAAGGTGACGAAGATCCCCGGCTCTTGATACTTCACGATGCCGTTGTAAAGGAACTGCATGGCAAACAGGGTTTTGCCGGTGCCGGAGGTGCCGCTGACCAAGGTGGTGCGTCCCAGGGGTAGCCCACCGTGACTGATGTCTTCAAAGCCCTCGATGCCCGTCTGTTTTTTGGGGATCCCTCGCAGCTCTGAGAGATCCGCCCGGTGGTTGTCTGGGGTTGGTTCGGTGGAGTCCTCTGCGGTGTTATCTTGTGGCTTTTCTGGCTCAGAAGGCCCCAATGACTGGTTCATCCCACTCTCCTTGCTCCTGCAGCCTGTCTCAAGCCTCTTCGTCCAATTCTTCGTAGAGCAGATCCAGGCCGATGAGCACTTTCTCGCGGTTGGACAGATCGCCAATAATCTTCCGCACCGGTGGCGGCAGGATTTTGGCCAAGGTCGGCGTTGCCAAGATCTTATCTTCCTCTGCCAGTTGCGGATTTTTCAAGACATCGATCACCTTCAGGGTGTACACGCCGCGGAACTCCTTTTCCAAGATGTCTTGCAAGGTGCTGAGGGCACGCAGAGAATTGGGGGTGTTGCCCGCCACGTAGAGCTTGAGAACATAGGCTTTGCGAGTGGACATATCTAAGGATCCCTTGGAGCGGTTTTGGGAATGGAGCGGCGGTACATTTCGCTCAGGTGGGCCATCACATCGATCAGGGTAAGGCGGTAATCCAGCAGGATCTCTTCGCTGCGGCCTTCCAGTTTCAATTGTTTGGCAAAGTCTTCCATCAAGTTCATGTGCAGCTCCAGCAGTTGAGCAGCGCCGATATCGGCAAAAAAGGCCAAGGCCACCAGCTCGTCGATGCGGGCATTGACGGTCTCGGGAGATTGAAAATAGTCCAAGACGATTGCCTGGTAAAGGTTACGCAGCCGTCGCATGAGGGCTTGCTGCTCGTGGGGCGGGAGGCGACGGTAAAACAGCTCTGGGTCACGATGATAGTACACTCCGGCGTAGCCCAGCCGTTCCCGCAATTTCTCCGCCAGCCGCCGTTGTTGTTGGTTGCTGTAGGCCAGGTAGGGCTGATCGCTGGGATGCGCTGGGCCCTGCGGGAGGCCGCAGGTGGGAGACATCTGCAGAAACAAGGCGATGGCCCGATCCACCAGCAGCTCCAAGACGGAAGGGGATCCCGAAGCGGTACAGTCGGCCCGCACCTGCCCCTTCAGCTCCTGTGGCGAAATGGGACGGACGAGGGTGGCGTTGTGGTAGAAAAACTGCTCTCGCTTGAGCAATGCTTTCACCAAAGATGAGGTGGCAGGGATCTCTCCTTCCGTCTCCGGTGTTTCCTTTTGCAGGTGGGATTCTTCCAGCACAATCGCCAACACCGTCGGCAGCAGCAGTCCCCACGCGCAGAGCTGATTGCCCAGATCGTGCAACTCTTGCAGCCGAGTGGGATCCACCAGGAGCACCAAGCAATCGACATGGCCGTCTTGTTTTCTGAGGGATCCCAGAAAGGCGGCTTGATCCCGAAAGCACTGGACGACAAAGCGCTCAGGGGGTAGCCAGTCCTCGCAAGCTAGGGGTTCCCCTGCTGGCGGCTCCCAATCCAGCAACAGGCTGATGCGCAGTGGGTGGGTGTCAGGCAACAAGACAAAGGATGAAGATATATTTCCTATCTTAAATCTGACCGGGATCCGCGCTCACCGGCCAGAGGAAAAGAGCGGGAGCATGACTCTAGTCAATGATACGCTGGACTATACTGAAAATAATGTACAGTATGTTCAGTATGGCTGCTTGGTATGGCTAGGTATGTAAAACCGAGAGAAGCGGCGGATTATTTTGGGGTGTGTCTCCACACTTTGAGGCGATGGGAACAGAAGGGCTGGATCAAAGCAATACGTACACCATCCGGTAGGACGAGAAGGTATGACCTCGACAGCTACATCAAAGCGCCAAAAAAGATCAAACGAGTCGTTTTGTACGCCCGAGTCAGCAGTCGAGGGCAGAAACCAGACTTGGAGAGACAGATTGCAAGACTGGTTAACCTCTATCCTGGAGCCGAAGTGGTCGGAGAGGTTGGCGGCGGTCTCAACTTCAAAAGACCAAAGTTCCTTGCCTTATTGGAACGAGTTCGTGCGGGAGATGTCGGAACAATTGTGGTCGCTCACCAGGATCGACTCTGCCGGTTTGGATTTGAGTTCGTTGAATGGTACTGCCGTCAATACGGGTGCGAAGTCTTGGTTCTCGATGACGACCACCTTTCTCCCCAACAGGAACTGGTTGAGGATATCCTCACCATCCTGCACTGCTTCAGCAGTCGGCTCTACGGACTCAGAAAATACCGGGCTGCAATCGAGAAAGATACGGATTTATCCGGAACCGGCGTTGGCTAAGATTTGGAAGCATTGGCAGGCGGCGTGCCGGTACTGCTACAACCAAGCGACTGCCTATCAGCGTCAGCATGGTGCTCCAAGAACGGCCAGAAAGCTGCGGGACATCATCCTGCGCTCAGACCTGCCCGGGTGGGTGAAGGACGCCCCCTGCCACATCAAGCAGAACGCGGTCGTCGAGGCGTGGTTGGCGTTCCGCCGAAGCAAAGACGCGAGGTTTCGCAGTGTGCGGGACAGGTCGCATACGCTGCAGTTCAACGCCGGCAACTTTCGCAATGGGACGTGGTATCCGAAACTCACCCGAGGTTTGGCGTTCCGCGCATCCGAGGAGATGCCCAGAGAATGGGCACGTGGAACTGAGCTAATGCGGGTGAAAGACAGATGGTATGCCATCTTCCCTGAGCCCGTGAACGAGCAGTGTTCGTTAGCAAAGGGGGTTGTTGCGCTTGATCCTGGAGTAAGAAGCTTCCTTACAGGGTTTGATGGAGCAGGCTTTGTAGATATCGCCAAGGGGGACTTTGGCAGAATCGCTCGGCTGTGCTACCACCTAGACGACCTGCAATCTAGGCTGAGTAAAGCACCGAGACCCAAGCGTAGGCGAATGCGGCAAGCGGCGTTTCGTCTGCGGGAGAGAATCAGGAACTTGGTGGACGAGTGCCATCGCAAGGTAGCGGCGTTCCTAACGGATAACTACCGATTGATATTCCTCCCCACTTTCGAGTCAGCCAAGATGGTTGCCAAGGCAGGGAGGAAGTTTGGTAGCAAGACGGCAAGGGCGATGCTCACCTGGGCGCACTATCGGTTCAAGCAGTTCCTGAAGTTTCAAGCCAAAAAGAAAAACGTGGTCGTCGTGGAAGTATCGGAAGCGTACACCAGCAAAACCTGTACCAAGTGCGGGCACATCCACACGAGGTTAGGTGGCGCAAAGGTGTTTCGATGCCCAAAGTGCAACCATAGGCTACCACGGGATTGGCAAGGCGCTCTGGGTGTTATGCTCAGGGCTTTGCGGGATACCGCCATCCTGTTCAGCAGTGGGCAGGATGCTATCGCTGCACCGTTGAGCGATAATGCTCAGCAGTGTTCAGCGTAAATGTATCAGAAAAACCTAAACTAGGGGTGAGTGAGCTGCTGCCGAGATCCCTATGGTGCCCCTGATCATCGACTGTGACCCTGGCCAAGACGATGCGGTGGCTCTGCTGCTGGCTATGGCGTCGCCAGAAGAGCTGCAATTGCTGGGCATTACCACGGTGGCTGGCAATGTCTCCTTGGACAAAACCAGCCGCAATGCTCGACAGATCTGTGAATTGGCCGGTCAGCCGCAGATGGGGGTGTATGCTGGCTGCCCCCGACCTCTCTTGCGCCCTCTGGAAACCGCCGAGCAGGTGCATGGCAAAACCGGGATCGATGGAGCGGATCTGCCGGAGCCCCAGATGCCTTTGGGATCCCAGCATGCAGTGCCCTATCTCATCGAGACGCTGATGGCTGCCCCTGAGCCGGTTACCTTGGCTTTGCTGGGCCCGATGACCAACTTGGCAGTGGCCCTGGTGCAGCAGCCCCGGATTGTGGAGCGCATCCAGCGGCTGGTGTTTATGGGGGGATCCGCCTTTGAGGGGAATGTTACCCCGGCAGCCGAGTTCAACATCCTCACCGATCCCCACGCCGCCCAGATCGTGCTCAGCGCCGGGATCCCGGAGGTGGTGATGCTGGGCTTGCACGTCACCCAACAGGTCCTCAGCACGCCGGAGCGGATTGAGCGCATCCGCGCCCTGGGCACCCGCGTTGGGCAGACGGTGGCCAATATGCTCACCTTTTACGGTAAGGTCGACGTAGAACGCTACGGGCTACCGGGAGGGCCATTGCACGACCCTTGTGTGATTGCCTATCTGTTACAGCCGCAGTTGTTCGAGCTCAAGCCCTGCTACGTCGAGGTGGAAACGGCTAGCCCCTTGAACCTGGGCCGGACGGTGGTGGATCGCTGGGGATCCAGTGGTCGCCTCGCCAATGTCCAGGTGGCTTTTGGGGTAGATGCCCAGGGGTTTTACCACCTGCTCACCGAGCGCCTGGGCCGTTACCGATAATTCTGATAGTTCTGATCCTTGAGGCCAGATCCGAAGGTGGAGAATCCCAGCGCCGTCCAACGTGCCAAGCTGGAGTGGGTGAACCTGCCCACCGCCATCACCCTGCTGCGGTTGGCAGGGATCCCTTTTGTTTTGCTGGGCCTGAGCCTGCGATCCCCACTGGGGGAGAGGTTGGCCCTCTGGGCGTTCCTGTTGGCGGCGGCAACCGATTGGCTGGATGGCCATTTGGCCCGCCGTTATGGCTTGGTAACCGATATGGGCAAGTTTTTGGATCCTCTGGTGGATAAGCTGCTGGTGTTGGCGCCGCTGCTGGGCCTGCTGGAACTGGGGCGGATCCCCGCTTGGGGCGTGTTTTTGCTGATGGGGCGGGAGCTGGCCATCGCCGGCTGGCGGGTCAACCAGAGCCAAATCCGCGGTGCCAATTTCTGGGGCAAAGCCAAGACGGTAACCCAAATCCTGGCCATTGCTTTGCTGATTTTGGGGTGGCCGGGAGGGATCCCTTGTTTTTGGGTGGCGGTGGTTCTCACCCTGATCTCGGGCCTGACCTACCTGCACACCGATCATCCCCATCATGCGCAGTCACCCGGCAGGCCATAGCCCTTGTCAGATCCCCCCGCCCCTCGCCGACAGAGGAGCATGACTCTAGTCAATAATAAGCTCAACTATACTGAAAATAATGTATAATATGTTCAGTACGGATTACTACCAGTTGATCTTTCTGT
>NZ_JBSSAC010000041.1:0-25539 GCF_054058315.1 Thermostichus sp. MS-CIW-40 | reverse complement strand
TCAGGACTTGGGTCATGGTTCTATCATAACTTCCGCATTCCTCCCGACACTGACCCTACGGGTACAGTGCGGGGCTCCTGCGATTTCTAGCTGAGTAGATTTTTGTAACAATTCCTCTCATAATAGAATCGACGATGCAGATGGATCCCTGACCATGAATGGCTCGCAACCGGATCCCGGTGTTCAACCCCGTTCTCCCAAGACACCGAGGCTCATTGAGTTGCCGGAAGATGAAACCGATGCGCAGCTCAGCGATCCCCTGCGGATGCAGCGCTACGAATGTCGTTCTTGTGGCTATGTTTACGAACCGGCCAAGGGGGATCAGCTCAATCGGATCCCGGCGGGCGTACCGTTTGAGGAATTGCCAGCCGATTGGAAATGTCCGGTGTGCCGAGCCGGTAAGCGCTCGTTCCAAGCAGTGGGCGCCAAGGGCAAGCCTTCCGGTTTTCAAGAGAACTTGCGCTACGGCCTGGGGGTGAACGTGATGACCCCTGCTCAAAAGAACCTGCTGATCTTCTTGGGACTGGCGCTGGGATTTTTATTTTTGATGAGTTTTTATTTCGTCGAGTGAGGGTCAAGATGTTCAAACCCCTGAGGCTGGTGCTGCTGATTGCTGTCTCGGTGCTGCTGATGGCGGCGCGGATGCCCAACATGCGGGTGGTCCCCTGGGAGCAGGTGGAAGTGCCCACCCAGAACATTCTGCTGGACATTGCCTTCACCGGCACCACCCCTTCCCATGGCTGGTTGGTGGGAGACAAGGCGACGCTGCTGGAATCCCGCGATGGGGGTCTGCACTGGCAGGTGCGGGAGCTGCCGGGTCTGGAGCCGGAAGCCTACCTGGCCTCCATTAGCTTTGCTGGGGCAGAAGGCTGGGTGGCCGGGCAGCCGAAGATCCTCCTCCACACCCTGAACGAGGGATCCGACTGGACTTCCATCCGCCTCAACAACCAACTGCCAGGGGAGCCGCTCTTGATCCAGGCTCTGGGCCCTGGCGCCGCCGAAATGGTGACCAATGTGGGGGCCATCTACCGCACCGAAGATGGCGGTCAGACCTGGCATGCCCAAGTGGATGAGCCGATTGGGGCCATCAAAAACATTGCCCGCGGCCCTGAAGGCGAATATCTGGCGGTGTCGTCGCGGGGCAGCTTCTACTTTCTGTACACCCCAGAAAGCCGCGCCTGGAAGCCCTATCCGCGAGAAAGCTCCCGCCGCATTCAAAACATGGGCTTTGGCCCCCACGGCAGCGCTTGGAAATTGAACCAAGGGGCGGAGATCGCCTTTACCGATGACTTCACCTCCGGCCAGTGGTCGTCGCCGCTGCGTCCGGGGCGGGCCCTCAGCTTTGGCTACCTCAATGCCGCCTATCAAAACGACCACGACCTGTGGGTGGTGGGGGGTGGCGCTACCCTGATCCACAGCCCTGATGGTGGCAAAACCTGGGAGCAGGCCAAGAAACTCAGCAACATCCCCGCCAACTTCTACAGTATTGAGTTTTTCGGCCCCGAGCAAGGGTTTATTCTGGGGCAACGGGGCACCCTCTTGCGCTATGTCAGCTCCAACAACTCCTGAAGGTCTCAGGGATCCCTAACCGGCACACGGGTGGACACACGCGCCAAGGATCCAGCTTCACGCCCGCGGCTGCTGGTTGCTGCCAGCGGCACTGGTGGCCACATTTTTCCGGCCTTGGCCGTTGCCGAGCAGTTGCCCGACTGGCAGATCGAATGGCTGGGGGTGCCGGATCGGATGGAAGGGAAGCTGGTGCGGGAGCGCTATCCCTTGCACCGGGTTGTCATGTCCGGCTGGCAGGGATCCCCTCTCCGCAAGCTGCAGGCCTTGGCCCAACTGGCCCGTGCGACCCTACAAGTGCGCCGACTCCTTATGTCGGGACGGTTTGATATTGTCCTGACCACCGGCGGGTACATTGCCGCTCCGGCCATTTTGGCCGCCCGTTCGCTGGGGGTGCCGGTGTTGCTGCACGAGTCCAATCGGATCCCGGGCAAAGTGACCCGTTGGCTGGGGAGATTTTGTCAGGTGGTGGCGCTGGGCATGGCGGAGACGGCAGAGCATTTGCCAGGGGTGGCCGCCCAAGTGGTGGGCACGCCAGTGCGGGCCGAGTTCTACACGCCCCAGCCTTTCCCTGCCGACCTCCCCATTCCCGACGGGGATCCCCTCATTGTGGTCATGGGGGGTAGCCAGGGGGCGCGGGGCCTCAACCGCATGGTGGCCGCCTGTGCCCCAGCTTGGTTGGAGGCGGGGGCCTGGATTGTGCATTTGACCGGCGGCAGCGAAGCTCAAGATCCGGAAGCCAGGATCCCCAGCCATCCCCGCTACCGGCCCTTTCCTTTCCGTCGAGATGTAGCTGCCCTGCTGCAGCGGGCCAACTTTGCCATTAGCCGGGCCGGGGCCATGAGCCTGGCGGAGTTGCTGGTCACCGCCACCCCGGCCATTTTGATCCCCTATCCCTTTGCCGCTGAGGATCATCAGTATCAGAATGCTCTGGCCTTTGTGGGGCGCGGTGGGGGGGTGGTCATGCGAGAATCCGAAGAGAACTTGGACTTGCTGCGGCAAACGGTGTTGACCTGGTTGGCTCAGCCGCAGGTGGTTGCCCAAATGGCCGCTCGCTTGCAGGCCGCAGCTCCTCCCAATGCCAGCAAGGTTCTTGCCCGCCTGTTGCAGGAGATCCGCCAGAGTTCTGCCCGTTAAGCCGTGGTACAGCCAAGATTGGACAGCCTTTCCCAACGCCCGCCTGCGCCCGCCAAAGCGGCGGAGTCCCCAACCCTGCTGGCAGAACTCCCGCCCGCCGACAGGATGGAATCGCTGTTGATGCGGCTAGAACAGTGCTTTGGGATCCCCCAGCGGGCTCCCGATGGCCTTTCCCCCCGCCCGGATCTCCTGGACGAGTTGGTGGGCACGATCCTTTCCCAGAACACCACTGACACCAACAGCAGCCGTGCCTTCCGCGCCCTCAAAGCCGCCTTTCCCTCTTGGGAAGCGGTCTTGGCTGCCGACCCGGCAGATCTGGCCCAGGTGATCCGCTCCGGCGGCTTAGCCCACCTCAAGGCAGTCCGAATTCAGGAGATCCTGGCTGCCATTCAAGAACGACAGGGATCCCTGAGTCTGGACTTTCTGAGAGAGCTAGACGATGCTGGCGCCCTCGATTTTTTGCTCTCCCTGAAAGGGGTAGGGCTGAAGACCGCCACCTGTGTGTTGTTGTTCGGGCTGGGTCGGGATCTCTGCCCGGTGGATACCCATGTGCATCGAGTGGCCAACCGTCTGGGCTTGGTGCGGGCCAAACATCCCGACGACACTTTTGCTCAGCTTTCCCCTCAGATCCCCAGAGGCAAAGCCTATTCCCTGCACGTCAACTTTGTCCGGCTGGGCAAGCGCATCTGCAAGGCCCGCATGCCCGAATGTGGCCGCTGCCCGCTGCGTCCCACCTGCCCCTCTGGGCGGCAGCGTTGATCCCGACAGCAGGGCTGATACATTCACGCTGAACTCTCCTGAACATGGTTCAGGAAAGAAGCGATCGCATCCTGCCTATCTCTGTTCGCGTCAGCGGGACGGAGTCCAAACAGGAAGGCGGTATCCCGCAAAGCCCTGAGGAATACCCCCCGAGCGCTTTCCCCCTTCACTTCCCGGCAACCGTTGCGGTGGACTCAAGGATCAGGGGGAAACTTGGTCTACTATATCCCTCTCAATGACTTTTGCCAAACCGCCTAAAGCTCAGTAAATTCAGCAAAGTTCAGGGTTTTGGGGGTTAGAGGCATGCTCTATTCTGCGGGCGCAGTAGAAGCATCTGGGATCCCCTCTTGTCCGTTCCTGCCGGCGTCTCTCTCTGCTGGGGGAACTTCCAACTCCAGGGCTTGCCGCACCGATTGAATCTCTTGGGAGAGCAGCACCCGCTCTCGATCCAACAGGCCGACGATCTGCTCCGGGTCTTCCCGCGAGACCACTGGCAATTGGCGCAAATCGTATTCGTACATCGGCTCAGCTGCCACCGCTACCGCCTCATCGGGGAAGGTGGTGAGAACCGGAGATTGGCTGACCTCCTGTACGGTTAGCTCCGCCAACTCCGCCGCCTCCTTGTGGGCCAAGGCCCGCTCCAGATCTTCCAGGGTGAGAATGCCCCGCAGCCGCTCCTGTCCGTCCACCACCAACGCGCTATGGCACTTTTGCTGCAGCAAACTCTCCAGAGCTTCTCGCAGCGGTGTGTCTTGCCGAAGCAAAAGAGATGGGGGTACCATCACCTCTTGCACCGTCAGCTCTCTAGGCTCCTGCCCAAGGACTCCGTCAAGCGTTGCGTGGCGATAGCGACGGGCGGAAGGGTAGATGGCCGGCGAATGCAACTGCTCCGTCAGCCAGATGCTCAAACCCACTGCCGCCATCACCGGCAGCGCGATGTGATAGTCCCGCGTCATCTCAAACAGCAGCAAGATGGCCGTTAGCGGAGCCCGCACGCTGGCCGCCAACACCGCCGCCATGCCCACCATGGCGTAGGCAGCAGGGGGAGACAAGGCAATCAAGGGCAAAGCTTGAGATAGCACCTGACCGTAGCCTGCCCCCAGCACTGCCCCCATGAACAAAGCCGGGGCAAAGGTTCCCCCCACAAAGCCGCTGCCCAGGCTCAAAGCGCTCAGCAACAGCTTGCCCAATAGGAGCAGGCCCAGATGGCCAAGAGAAAAGGGAACGGCCTGCAGAATCGACTCAATGGTTTCATAGCCCACCCCCAACGCCAATGGGATCCCCAAGCTCGCGCAGCCCAGGATCCCGCCCCCCAAAATGGGCTTGCTCCAAGCTGGCCAGGCCGCCAGGGGGCCACTGTTGAACAGGTGCTTGCCCCACTCCAGGGTGTAGCTGAAGGCCATAGAAACCAGGCTGGCCAAAAAGCCCAAGCCGAGATACAGAGGTACCTCCAGCAAGCTGTGGATCTCGTAGTCCGGCAAGACAAAAGCCGGCTGGGTGATGGTGGGCAAAAGAAAAGCGGGTTGTGCCCCCAACCCCACCTGGGCGATCAAGGCGGAGACCACCGCCGCCAACACCACCACACTGACAGCAGAAGTGGTGAAGGTGCGGGCCAAAGCCAGCTCCAGCGCCAAAAACACCCCGGCAATGGGCGCGTTAAACCCTGCCGCCAGGCCAGCCGCTGCTCCGGCAGCCATCAACAGTTGCACCCGCTCCCGCGAGAGGCGTAGGTTTTGCCCCAGCAGGGATCCCAGCAAAGCGCCACTTTCCACACTAGGGGCCTCAGGGCCAAGGGAAGCTCCCGCGCCCAACGAGATGGCAGCCGCCAAGAGCTTGAGCGGGATCCACCAGGGCTGAAGTGCCAAAGGACGAGCAGGACTCACCAAGCTGGAGAGGCTCAAGTTGGGAAAGGGCACAACTGCCCCCAAAGCGCCGATCAGCAGGCCCCCCAACACCGGCGCCAAAGCCAGCGGCCAGGATCCCAGCAGCCACAGGCCATAGTGTTCTGCAGCCCTGCCGAGGCCATCCACGAGGGTGTCCTGCAGCAGATAGCGCCACCAGCCAATCAAGTAGCGAAATCCAACCACCAACAGCCCCGTGCCCAACCCCACTGCCGCCGCCAGCAGCAGCAGCAGGTTCTCGGAGGAGAGGCGCAGGCGGAGAGCGGGGGCGCTGTTCATGATCGGCTCAGGGGCTTTGGGAAGGCAGGGTCAAGATCTCTACACCGGTTTCGGTAACGGCGACCGTATGTTCAAATTGGGCCGAGAGCTTGCCATCCAAAGTGACCGCCGTCCACCCGTCGGAGAGCACCTTCACCTCCCAGGTGCCCTCGTTGATCATCGGCTCGATGGTGAACACCATGCCGGGGCGGAGTTTCTCCCCTTTTCCCCGTTCGCCGTAGTGGGGGATCTGGGGAGCAGTGTGGAATTGCCGTCCCACCCCATGCCCGACAAAATCGCGCACCACGCTGTAGCCCTGGGCCTCGGCATATTCTTGGATGGCAGCGCCAATGTCGCCGACTCTCCCCCCCGGCTTGACGGCAGCAATGCCCCGCCGCAGACATTCTTCGGTCACCTCCACCAAGCGCCGCGCCCGCTCAGAAGGCTGTCCGACAAAGAAGGTTTTGGACGTATCGCCGTGGTAGCCATCCAAAACCGGGGTGACATCGATGTTGATGATGTCGCCTTCTCGCAGGATCTGCTTGGGGCTGGGAATGCCGTGGCAGACCACGTGGTTGACGCTGGTGCAGATGGACTTGGGAAAGCCATGGTAGCCCAAAGGGGCGCTTCTGGCCCCATGCGCCCGCGTCCATCGCTCGGCCTCGTCGTTGAGCTCTTGGGTGGTGACCCCTGGCTGCACCATCGGCTCCAAGTGCTTGAGCAGATCTGCCGCCAGGCGACAAGCCCGCCGCATTTTCTCCAGTTCCCGCGAAGAGAGCAACACAATGGGCTGAGGGGCTTGCGTGAGCTGGTTCATACCCGTCTGCAAAGCGGATCCCAACTGCTCCCCCCATCGCTGGGAGCGACGGCTGAGGTCTGTCAACAACGCTCGCATGTCTTCCATCATGAGACCTTATCTGTGAAAAGCTCTGTGAAAACGGATGGATCTCTGCACCTGCAGACTGTCCAGGATTGGGTTCTCAGTTGGGATTCTGAATCGCCTTGCGCCCATTCACAGACCCCTGCCGGCCATTTTCTGCCGCCGACGAATCCGCTGCACCAACCACAGCCCCAGAAAATAGCTGACGAGGGATCCCCAAAAACCGACAAACGCACAGCCGACAAACAGCGTGCCCGACATCTCCAAGCCCCACTGCATCCAGTTTTGCCAGGTGGCCGCCACCAGCTCTGTGGAAGGGGATCCCAGCAGCCATTTCCCCACCTGGTAGTTAAACGCATAGATGGGCACATAGGTGAAGGGGTTACTCACCCAGGTCCCTGCCACCGCCGCCAGCTTGTTGCCCCGAAACGGAACAGCCAACACCAGAGCGGCCAACGTTTGAAAGCCGAAGATGGGGAAACAGCCGGCAAAAACCCCTACCGCCAAGCCACGGGCAATTTCTTTTGGCGACGATTGCAGCCGCAACAGGCGCAGATAAAGATAGCGCAGCCAACGCTTCCAGGAAGGATCCCGGCGGGCTAGGGTCGGCCCTGGTTGAGATCCAGAGTAGGATCTGGAATAAAGCTTAAGGGATCCCGGCGAAGGCCAGGAGAAAGAGGGCAGCCTCAACCAAAAGAGGGGGCTCATGGTGGCAAGGGGGCAACTGAGAGAAGGTGTTAAGTCCTGTAAATCCAGTGTATCTTTCCTGCCCTTGGCGACAAAGGGCTATCGGCAAATCTGGGCCGGCAGCAACGGGGTGACGCCGGGGGATCGGCTTACGGAGTGGTCACCTGAGCTTGTCCACCAAGGCCAGCACGAAGTTAAGACCCAAGTAGGAAACCAGCACCACCAAGAATACGAACAGGGCAATGTTCAGCCCGGATCGCAGGGCAGAGGGCAGGGATCCCGATTTCATTTTGGGATCAGGCTTTTCGGGGGGAGTTGTCATCTGGAGTTCTGGGGAAGACTGTGAATCTAGGATCCCATCTTGGCTGTGCAGGTGTACCCATCGGCTTACTTTCCGAAGATTGAAGGCCTCTTCTCTGAACACGGAGCAAGCCCAGTTCCTGGCCCCCGGCCAATGGGAGCGACTTGGATCGAGAATACCTGGCTGAGGAGATCGCATCTCAGAGAAGACAACGGCACCGGGAACCATCTGAATCGCTCACCTGTTGAAGATGATGAGTTTTTCCCAGATGGACAATGGGAGTGGATCCGCTGTCTACAAACTGAGTTATCCTGCCGCCAGAATTGCCTCCAACAAGGGATCCGCCCCAAAACGCACCACATCCGTACAGGGCCGTCCGGTCTCGGCTTCCACCCGGCGGATCTGCTCTAGGGCTGCTTCTTCCTCCCAGCCGAAGGTATTGAGGGCAATCCCCACCACGGGCGCGGGGGCAAAGGCTCCGGCAGCCGCTGCCACCTGTTCATACAGCTCGATCACCTTGGGTAAGGGCGGGATGGGCACGTAGTCTATCCCCTTGATGTGGGTCTGGCCGGCGCGGTGTACCAGGATGAGGTGGGTGGGCTGGGATCCGCGCAACAGGGGCAAGGTGGCCGTAGAGGCGGGGTTGAGCAGGGATCCCTGGCCTTCCAGATGCAGAATGTCGTGGTCAGAGCCATAGCGTAAGATCAGTTGCTCCACCGCCCCACTGGCATAGTCCACCCGCACCGCATCCAAAGGGATCCCCTCGCCGCCGATCAGGATCCCGGTTTGCCCGGTGGCCAAAAAGCGGGAGCGCAGGCCCCGTCTCAGGCTGGCCCGGTGCAGCTCCAAGCTGGTGGACATTTTGCCCACGCTCATGTCGGTGCCCACCGTCAACACCCGTTTACAGGGCAGGGTGCGGGCCAGGGCTTTCCCCACCGACAGGTTGGGGGGCTCGCGGCGAATATCCCAGATCCAGGCCCCCGGCTGCAACCACTGCCGAAACTGGGGATCCTCGGCCAAAGGCGTGTGCAGCCCATTCACCAGAGACAGGCCAGCTCGCAGGGCCAGGCCCAACTCCTCCCGCCAGGCTGGCGGCAACTGCCCCCCTGAAGGGGCGATCCCAATCACCAGAACTTCAGGCCGGTGGGCCAGCGCCTCCTCCACCGAGGCCACGATGGGGATGTCTTTGGCAATTCCGGTCAGATGGGCCAGGGATCCCCCCGCCTGCTCCCGGTCGATCACCGCCACCACCGGGAAAGAGCCGTAGCGCAGCAGCCCCAGCCCCGTTTTCCCATGCTCCCCCAGCAACCCCCCGTGGAGCAGGATGGCCACGCGACTTTCGCTGGACAGGGATCCTGGCTTTCCCATCATTCCTCCCTCAGCTCTACCCCCAAACCCGGTCGGTCGGTGGGGAGCAGGCAGCCGTCCTGCAGGATGGCCCCGGCAAAGGGATCGTCGATGAGGTTGAGGTGGCTATCCAAGTCCAGGTAATCCACCAGGGGAGCCAAGTGGGCTGCCGCCGTATTCCCCAGAGCTGTGTTGCTGTAGCAGCCCAACATCACCTGTAGGCCGTGGGCTTTGGCGGTGTGGATCATGCGCCAGGCTTCGCTGAGGCCTCCGCACTTCATCAGCTTAATGTTGATCCCGTGGACGCGATCCACCAGAGGGGGGATATCGCGGCTGTCCATACAGCTCTCATCCACAAAAATGGGCAGCTTCGACTCGTGCCAGAGGGTGATCAGCTTCGCTTCCTGCCCCCTCTCCAAAGGCTGCTCCAGGTAGCTCACCCCTTGCCCCGCCAGCCAGTTGCTCATGCTCAGGGTTTGCTCCACCGTCCAAGCGCCGTTGGCATCCACTGTAATCAGGGATCCCAGCGGGATCACCTCTTGTACAGCAATCAGCATGTTCTGATCCGCCATCAGTCCTGAGCCGCTGCCCAGCTTGATCTTAAAGGCCCGCGCTTGGGTCTGTTCCATCCAGGCCAAGGCGCGCTGGCGGGCCGCCTGCGGGGTGGAGATGCCGATCGTCATCGTCGTGGGCGGAATGCGGGAGCGATCCAGCCCCCACAACTGCCACAGGGGCCTCCCCAGCCGTTTGCCCATCCAATCGTGCAGGGCCATATCCACCGCTGCCCGCGCTGCCGAAGGGATCCCGGCACGCAGCAGTTCTGCCTCGATTGGCTGTCGCTCCCAGGGGGAATGGCGGCGCAGGATCCCTTTGGCCACGTCCAAGCCCATCAGGATGTCGTCCAGAGACTGGTGGTAGTCGTCGCTCACCGAAAAAGGGCAAGCCTCTCCCCACCCTTCAACTCCCTCCTCCTCAATTCGCACCCAAGCCAAGGTTGTCTCGCTGTGGGTACCTCGGCTGATGGTCAAGGCGTAGCGCTTGTGAACGGTGAAAGGTTCGACGTAGAGCCGCATGGGCATCTCCAGAAGAGGAAGCTTGGAGGGGCAATTGGGCCTGGGCCGCCCCTTTGAGCTTAGCTTGGTTCCCAGCCCAGCCTGCCCCCGTCCCCAAGCCCAGAAAACAAGTTATCCCTTGCCCCGTCCGCCGTCTATGGTGGGATCCAGATCCACCGTTCTCCATACCCTTGCCACCATGAATACCGCCGAACTGCTGGTTCGCTGCCTGGAAAATGAGGGGGTGCAGTACATCTTCGGCGTTCCTGGCGAAGAAAACCTGGAAGTCCTGCAAGCCCTGCGCCGCTCCTCAATTCGCTTTATCACCACCCGCCACGAACAGGGGGCCGCCTTCATGGCCGATGTCTATGGCCGGCTGACGGGCAAAGCGGGGGTGTGTCTCTCCACCTTGGGGCCGGGCGCCACCAACCTGATGACCGGAGTTGCCGATGCCAACCTGGATGGAGCACCCCTAGTGGCCATCACCGGCCAAGTCGGCACCGACCGCATGCACATCGAATCCCATCAGTACCTGGATTTGGTGGCCATGTTTGCCCCCGTCACCAAGTGGAATGCCCAGATCGTCCGCCCCAGCATCACCCCGGAGATCGTGCGCAAGGCTTTCAAATTGGCCCAAACCGAGAAGCCCGGGGCCGTCCACATCGACTTGCCGGAAAACATCGCCGCCATGGAAGCCAGCGGCACTCCCTTGAGGAGAGATCGCCTGGACAAAACCTACGCCTCCTATCAAAGCCTGAACGAAGCGGCGTCCCTGATCTCCCGCGCCCGCAACCCCTTGATTTTGGCCGGCAATGGGGCCATTCGCGCCCAAGCCAGCAGCGCCCTCACGGAATTTGCCACCCGCTTGAACATCCCCGTGGTCAACACCTTCATGGGCAAAGGAGTGATCCCCTACACCCACCCCTTGTCCTTGTGGGCCGTTGGCCTACAGCAGCGGGATCTGGTCAGTTGTGGTTTCGACCGCACCGATCTGCTGATCGCCGTCGGCTACGACCTCATCGAGTACTCTCCCAAGAAATGGAACCCCGACGGCACCATCCCCATCGTTCACATCGCTGCCCTGCCCGCAGAAATCGACAGCAGCTACATTCCGCAAGTGGAGGTGGTGGGAGACATTTCCGACTCCCTGATGGAGATCCTGCGCCGCTGCGATCGCACGGGCAAGCCGGATCCCTATGGCATCAGCCTGCGGCAGAACATCGTCCGCGAGTACACCTGCTATGCCCAGGATCAGAGCTACCCGATCAAGCCCCAAAAGCTGATCTACGACCTGCGCCAAGTCCTGCAACCGGAAGACATCGTCATCTCCGATGTCGGCGCCCACAAGATGTGGATGGCCCGCCTCTACCACTGTGACAAACCCAACACCTGTCTCATCTCCAACGGCTTTGCCGCCATGGGCATCGCCATTCCGGGGGCCTTGGCCGCCAAATTGGTGCATCCCGACCGGCGCGTTGTGGCCGTAACCGGAGATGGGGGGTTCATGATGAACTGCCAAGAGCTGGAAACTGCCCTCAGGGTGGGCACCCCCTTTGTAACTCTCATCTTCAACGATGGCGGCTATGGGCTGATCGAGTGGAAGCAACACAATCAATACAACGAGGCTGCTTTCGTCAAGTTCGGCAATCCAGACTTCGTCAAGCTGGCGGAGAGCATGGGCCTCAAGGGCTACCGTGTCGAAAAGGCTGCCGAGCTGATCCCCATCCTGAAGCAGGCCCTCGAGCAGCCGGTGCCCACCCTCATCGACTGCCCTGTCGATTACGGCGAAAATCTTTACTTGACCCAGCGGTCGCAAGCGCTGGTCTGCGAGGCTTAGGGGACGAGATGGATGTGAATGCGAGATTTGAGCCGAGTTGGGGCATAGTAAGCCCAGGGTTGGCGGCCTCTGGGCAGTCCAGACTTATGTATCTTTACCGTTGACCCTTAGCAGCCAAGTGCAGTGAAATAGAGGCATTGTGGGTGACCCGCCAGCATGAGCGATCTTCCTTCCCCTCCCTTTACCTCGCGCCGCGCCGGCGCTGCCAGCAAAGCTCTGGCCATCGCCAACGTCAGCATTACCCCCTTTGGCCGCAAGTTAAAGGAGCTGGGCTTTGCCGACGATAAGCAGATCCAGGACATCCAAAACGCCCTCAAAGCGGATCGAGAGGGCAACAGCAAGGCCCTGGCTCTGGTGGTCAAGGATATCGTGGGCAAAGAGATCACCCCTGACCTGGAGCGGGCTTACAAACGGCAGCAGCTCTTTGAACTGAAAATCATCTACGGGATCCCCTCCCTGGATGTCGACCTGGAGCCGGTGGAGATCTCCGAGATGATTGGGCTGATCGACTCGATCTTGCCCCTCGACATCTGCAACCGCTACAAGTTCTTGCCCATTCGCCGTCGAGACAATCAGGTGACGGTGGCGATGGTCAAGCCAGACAACCTGCAGGCACTGGACGACATTCAACGGCGCTTCCGCATCCAGGGGCTGAAGCTGCAGCGGCGGGTCTTCACCCAGCGGGATTTCGAGACCCTGATCAACCGCTACATGGATGCGCAGGCGGAGCTGCTGGCCATCAAGGGGATCAACGACGCGGCTGCTGCCCAACAGGAAGAAGAGGTGGTGGTCAACACTGCCGAAATCGATCTGGATGCTATTGAGGATGTGGCTGCCGATGAGGCCAGCGAGGGATCCCTGGAGCAGCAGGTCAAATCGGCAGATGATGCCCCGATTATTAAACTGTCCAACCAGATCCTGGTCAAGGCCCTGCAGGATGGGGCGTCCGACATCCACATCGAGCCACAAGAAGAATACCTGCGCATCCGCTTCCGCAAAGATGGGGTGTTGCGGCAGGCTTTTGAAAACTTTCCCAAGAAGATCGTCCCTGCCCTCACCGCTCGCTTCAAAATCATGTCCAATTTGAACATTGCCGAGCGGCGCATGCCCCAGGATGGGCGGATTCGGCGGGTCTTCAAGGGGCGCAAGGTGGACTTTCGGGTCAGCACCCTGCCCTCCCGCTATGGGGAAAAGATCGTGCTGCGGGTTCTGGACAACTCCGCCACCCAACTGGGGCTGGACAAGCTGATCACCGACCCAGAGACCTTGGAAAGCTTCAAGGAGATTGTCAGGCGACCCTTTGGCCTAATCCTGGTAACTGGGCCAACGGGATCCGGGAAAACCACCACCCTCTACTCGGCCCTGGCGGAGGTGAACGACCCGGGCATCAACATCAGCACCGCCGAGGATCCCATTGAATACTCGCTGCCGGGGATCACTCAGGTGCAGGTGATCCGAGAAAAGGGCATGGACTTTGCCATGATCCTGCGGGCCTTCTTGCGGCAAGACCCGGATGTCATCCTGGTGGGGGAAACCCGCGACCACGAGACGGCCAAAACCGCCATCGAAGCCTCCCTCACGGGCCACTTGGTGTTGACCACGCTGCACACCAACGATGCCCCTGGCGCCATTGCCCGTCTGACGGAGATGGGGATCGAGCCATTTATGATCTCCAGCTCGTTGCTGGGGGTGTTGGCCCAGCGCTTGATGCGCCGGGTGTGTACCGAATGTCGGATCCCCTACCACCCCACGCCGGAGGAGCTGGCCCGCTATGGCCTTACCCTCAGTGGCGACGGCGAGCAGCTCACCTTTTACAAAGCCAACAAGCTCTCCCCCAAAGAAGTGGAGCAGCGCAAGGCCACCGGCAAGCCCATCTGCGAGAAGTGTGGGGGCGTGGGCTACAAAGGTCGGGTAGGGGTGTACGAGTTCATGCGCATGAACGACCGCCTTGCGGACTTGATCAACAAAGAGGCCCCCACGGAGGTGATCAAAGAAGCGGCGGTGGAAAGTGGCATGAAAACCCTGCTGGCCTACAGTTTGATGCTGGTGAAGCAGGGCCTCACCACGCTGGAGGAGGTGGATCGGGTGACCCTCACCGACAAGGGTCTGGAAAGCGAGCTGAAGGCCCGTGCCAAGGCTCTCAGCACCTGCCGCAACTGTGGCGCGGCCTTGCATGTGGACTGGATGGACTGCCCCTATTGCCTGACCCCGAAGTTTTAGGAAGTCGGCTTGGCACTTGACGATGTTGGGGTGCCGACTATAACAGTCCTATACAGTTGCCTTTCTCACATGGTTTTGGCCGGCGGCTCTTTTGATAGACAGTTCTACTCGCCTTTGGAGAACCCAACCCTATGCCCCAACTGATGATCGAAGACCTCATGGAAGCAATCGTCCAAAAGGGCGGTTCCGACATTCATATCTCGGCGGGTTTGCCCCCCTACTTCCGCATCAATGGTCACCTTGAGCCGACAGAGCATGAGCCTCTCTCGGCAGAGGAGGTGCAGCGGTTGATCTTCAGCATGCTGAACAACAACCAGCGCAAGCAGCTGGAGCAAAACTGGGAATTGGACTGCTCCTATGGGGTGCGGGGGATCGGGCGCTTCCGCGTGAACGTCTACCGCGATCGCGGCACCTATGCTTGCGCCATGCGGGCCCTGGCTTCTGAGATCCCCAACATCGACAAGCTGGGCCTGCCGGATGTGTGTAAGGAAGCAGCTCGCCTGCCGCGGGGCTTGGTGCTGGTAACCGGCCCAACGGGATCTGGCAAATCGACTACGCTGGCTTCCATGATCGACATGATCAACCGTGAACGGGCCGAGCACATCCTCACCATCGAGGATCCCATTGAGTATATCTACACCCCCATTCGCAGCATCATCCACCAGCGGCAACTGGGGGAAGACACCAAGAGTTTTGCCAATGCCCTGCGGGCAGCGATGCGGGAGGATCCGGATGTGATCCTGATCGGGGAGATGCGGGATCTGGAGACCATCCAGTTGGCCATTACCGCCGCCGAGACGGGCCACCTCTGCTTTGCCACGGTACACACTAGTTCTGCCGCCCAGACGGTGGATCGCTTGGTGGATGTGTTTCCGCCCGAGCAGCAGCAGCAGATTCGCGTGCAGCTCTCCAACTCCCTCAAGGCCGTCTTCTCCCAAACTCTGGCCCGCCGCCTCAATCCCAAGCCAGGAGAGCCTGGACGGGTGCTGGTGCAGGAAATCATGGTGGTAACGCCGGCCATTGCCAACCTGATTCGGGAGGGCAAAACTGCCCAGATCTACTCGGCTATCCAGACGGGGGGCAAGCAGGGCATGAAAACGCTGGAGCAAGATCTGGCTAACCTTTACCTACAGGGCAAGATCGACTTCGATACGGCCATGTCTAAGACCTCTCGCCCCGAGGAGTTGCAACGGCTTTTGGGCAACGTTACCGGGCCCTCGCCAGCCGCGGCTGCCCAGCAACAGCGGCCAGCAGCAGTTGCCACCCGTCGCTAAACCTCGTTGCCACCAGGCAGTGCTGGGATCCCGGGGTGAGGGTTCATCGCCGATCTCTAGCCACTGCCTCAATTTGTGGCTAAGCTCTAGCTGAGAGATCGTTGATCGGCCCAAGGTTTGGGCTGACTTCTCTTTTGCACCTGCGAAACATTTAAAGCCATTTCGTTATTTAGAGCGATCTAGCCGGGGGTACAGCCATGCCGCGCTACAAGGTTCGGGGGTTAAAGGCCGGTCAGCCGGTACGCCTGACGGTGGTGGCCAACAGCTTGACCGAAGTTCGTGCACGGCTGCGCCGAGACGGGATTTTTGCCAAACAGGAAGACATTCAGGAAGAAAAGCCCTTTTTCTCCTTGGAGACGTCTTTCGATTTCTCAATGCTGGGATCCATCGACATTCGCGACAAGGCAGTGTTCTCCCGGCAATTTGCTGCCTTGATCAACGCCGGCGTGTCGATGGTGCGCTCTCTCACCATCATGGAGGAGCAAACCGGCAACCCCAAACTCAAAAAGTACCTGCGGGCTATCCGAGCGGAGGTGGAGGCGGGGAAAAACCTCTCCGACTCCATCCGCCCTTATCCCGACGCCTTCGACGGCCTCTACTGCAGCATGGTGCAGGCGGGGGAGGTGGGCGGCGTGCTGGACGAAGTGCTCAACCGCCTGGCCAAGCTGCTGGAGGACATGGATCGCCTGCAGAAGCAGATCAAGTCAGCCATGACCTACCCGGTGGTGGTGACGATCTTGGCTGTCTTGATTTTCTTGGGCATGGTGCTGTTCATCTTGCCCACGTTTGAGAGCATCTACAACGACTTGGGTGGGGAGCTGCCCGGCTTTACCCAGTTTTTCATCAACATCAGCAAGTTCCTGCGCACGCCCCAGTACAGCTTGGGGCTGGTGGGCTTTCTAGGGGCCGTCTATTTTGCTTTCCGGCGCTTTTACCGCACCCCTGCCGGCAAGGAGACCATCGACGCGCTGGCCCTCAAGCTCCCTACCTTCGGGGATCTGATCCAGAAGTCGGCGGTGGCTCGCTTCTGCCGCACCTTTGGCGCTCTCACCCGCTCCGGGGTGCCGGTGCTGACTTCCTTGGAAATTGTGCGCGACACCTCCGGCAACCAGGTGGTGGCCAACGCCATTGACGCCGCCCGCCAATCCATCTCGGAGGGGGGGCAGATTGCCCCTGCCCTAGCTAAGGCCAAGGTGTTTCCCCTGATGGCCATTCAGATGATCAGCGTGGGGGAAGAGACAGGGGAGCTGGACGCGATGCTGATGAAGACGGCGGATTTCTACGAGCTGGAGGTGGAGGAGGCGGTACGCGCCCTCACCAGCCTGCTGGAGCCGTTGATGATCGTGATCCTGGGCGGTATGGTGGGCTGCATTATCGTGGCCATGTACCTGCCCATGTTCAACGTGTTCGAGTTGGTGAAGTAGTGGATTGGGCTGACCCTTGAACCCCCAGGGCGGCCAGGGCACAGGGTAGGAGCAACGGAGGAGAGGGATCCCATGCTGAGGCGATGGTTAGCGGCCCTGGTGCTGTTGTTGGGGGTGGGGCTGGCAGTTTTGCTTTCCGAACAGCCGACGGGATCCCTGGTGGGACGGGTGGAGCTGCCGGCAGGGGTAGCTCTGGAGAGCGTCCGGGTGATCGCCGCCGGCCCGGTCACGCGCAGCGCCAGCTTGGCCTCAGATGGCGAATATCGCTTGGATCGATTGCCTGTTGGGGAATACCAGGTGACGGTGCAGGGATCCGGCCTGGAAAAGGTGGGCAGCCAGAGATCCGTTCTGGTGCGGGAGGGGGCAACGGTTCGGATCCCCACCTTGCGCCCTCAGCTTGTCCCCCCCGGTCTCTATCTCTACAGCACCAGCCAGGTGTTTACGACCGCAGAACCGGCGCGGCTGCAGTGGCGGGCCACCAGCCTGGGCTCGGTGCAGCTCAGCCTCTATCGCTTTTCCCTGACAGAGCTGCAGGGATCCCCTCTCTTGCGGGATTTGGCGGATGCTGACTATGGCTCCCTGGATCCGGCTCTGTATCCCACCCTGCGGCGGGAGCTTGTGCGCAGTTGGCAGCAGCCGGTGCCACGACGAGCGGGAGAGGGGTGGACAGCCCAAACCTTGGAGCTGGGGATCCTGCCGCCGGGGGCCTACTGGGTGGAGGCGGAGGGCCGGGAGCCGCTGAATGAGGCTGCACCCTTGCCCCGTTTCGACCATTGGTTTTTGGTGAGCGATCTCGGCCTCATCCAGAAGAAGGATGCCAGCCAGTTGGTGGTGCAGGCGGTGCACCTGCGGGAGCTGCGTCCCCTGGCCGGGATCCAGATCCAAGTTTTCGGGGAGTGGGGGGATCCCCTGACGGCCACCACCGATGCAGAGGGGCTGGCCCGCTTTGGCCTGCCGGCGAGAGAGGGTTCTTCCCTGGTGGTCTATGGCCGCAGTGCCGACAACACCCTGCAGGCTTTGTCCCGCAGCTACGCCTATGGCTGGAACCAGCCCCACCGGATCTACGCCTACACGGATCGTCCCCTCTACCGCCCTGGCCAAACCGTCTATTTCCGCGCCCTGGTGCGAGAGCAAACCCGCCTCACGCCGCCCCCGGTAGGACAAGCAGTGCAACTGACCCTTACGGCCCCCAACGGGGATGTGTTGAGCGAACAAACCCTGGCCACCAATGCTTTTGGCAGTGTCTATGGGGAGTTTCAACTGCCGGAAGAGGCGCCCCTGGGCAGCTATGGCCTGGAGTGGCAGGTGTCAGGGCCGCAGGGATCCAGCCGCGAATACACCTCTTTTCAGGTGGAAGCCTACCGCAAGCCGGAGTTTGAGGTGGCGGTGGTGCCCGATCGACCTTGGCTGGTGCGGGGGGGATCCCTGAAGGTGCAGGTGGAGGCCGAGTATCTTTTCGGCGCGCCGGTGGCCGCTGCCCAGCTCCGCTACCGAGTTTACAGCAGCCCCGACTGGAGCCTGCGCTATGGGCTGTTGCCCCGTTCTGCCGAGGAAGACTATTTCGCCGACGACCTGGGAGAGGAGCAGGGCTACTACGGCGGCTACGGCCAGTTGGTGGCGGAAGGGGAAGGGGTGACGGATGCCCAAGGGCGGGCGGAGTTTCGCCTGGATCGCCTGCTGCAGGATCTCAACTGGGAAGAAGACAGCTACTGGGGCCCCCAAGAGGTGCAGCAGTTGCGCATCGAGGTGGAGGTGACCGACATCAGCCGTCGCACCGTGACCGGAACGGCGCGGGCCTGGGTAACAGCTGGCGAATTTGCCCTCTTTGCCGAGGCCGACCGCCACCTGCCCGCTCCGGGGGATACCCTCACCTACCGGCTGCAAGCCCGCGATTACGATGGCCGCCCCGTCAGCGCCACCGGAGAGCTGAGCCTGGAGCGCTGGCGCTGGGATCCCAAGAGCAACACCTACCAACGGCAAGATACCCTGCTGCGGCAGCCTTTTCAGATTGTCAACGGGGAAGGCAGCCTCGACCTCCACCTGCCCGCCGACCTGGAGCCGGGAGACTACCGGGTGCGGTTGACGGCATGGGATCCCCGCCGTCAAAGTGCTCCGCACCGCTGGCGCGAACGGGTGCAGGAGGTGGACTATCTCTGGGTGGTGGAGCCGGGCAGCCCCCTACAAAGTTGGGGATCCCTGCCCAGCCTGGAAGTGGTGGCGGATCGGCAGATCTACCAGGTGGGGGAAGAGGCCCAGATCCTGATAGTCTCGCCGCTGCCGGATGTGGCGGTGCTGGTGGGCATTGAGGGATCCCGGCTGCACCAGGTGCAGGTGCTGCGTCTCCAGGGGCATACGGCCACGCTGCGGCTGCCCATCCGCGGCGACTATCGTCCCAATCTCTACGTCACTGCCACTGCCATCGGCCCAGAGCGGCGGCTGTACCGAAGCGAGGCCCTGCTGCGGGTCTCCCCCTTGGATCGCTTTTTGCAGGTGGAGCTGCAAACCGATAAACCCACCTATCGACCGGGCGAGACCGCCCAAATCCAAATCCGCACCCGCGATGCCCAAGGGCAGCCGGTGAGCGCCGAGGTGGGTCTGGGGATTGTGGACAATGCCCTGTACCTGCTGCGACCCGACTTCACCCCGGATATTCGCCGCTTCTTCTACGGGCGCCAGGACAACCAAGTTACCACCACTACCTCTTTCCCTCAGCAATATCCCGGCGGCGCTGACAAGCTGGCCGGCCAAGTGCGGGAAGACTTTCGCGATACCGCCGCCTGGTTTCCGGATCTGGTCACCAATGCCGATGGCCTGGCTCAGGTACAGGTGCGCTGGCCCGACAACCTGACCACCTGGCGCTTGACCGCCCGCGCTGCCACTGCCGACACCCAGGTGGGATCCGCTCTTGCCACAGTCTCGGTTAGCAAAGACCTGTTGGTGCGCTTGGCCGCTCCCCGCTTTTTCCGGGTGGGGGATCAGCTCACCTTGGCGGCCATTGTGCAAAACCGCACGGGTCAAGCCCAAGCGGTGGAGGTGCGGCTGGAAGTTCCTGTTCCTGCCGGTGGGATCTTGAAATTGCAAGGCCCGGAACGACAACGCCTCACCGTGCCGGCCCAAGGAGCAGGGCGGGTGGAATGGCCTCTCCAGGTTCTGGGGGCCGGAGATACCTCTCTGCGGGTCTGGGCGGAAGGGAATGGGCTGAAAGATGCGTTGCAACTGCGGATCCCCAGCCAGCCCTTTGGGGCGGCGCATCGCTTCTCCCAAGTGGGCCAACTGGGAACCCCGTCTGGCTTGCGTGAAGGGGAGTCTGGCAGTCTGGAGTTGCCGCTGGATTGGCCCGCCACCTGGGTGCCGGGATCCCGGCAGCTTCACCTGGAACTGGCCGCTAGCCCGGCAGCAACCCTGCTGGGGCCGCTGGATTACCTGGTGAAGTTCCCCTACGGCTGCACCGAGCAAACCCTGAGTCGCTTCTTGCCCGCCCTAGCCGTCGCCCAAGTCAGCGAGCAGTTGGGCTTGAACCTGCGCTCTCAAACCCTGGAGCGGCTGCCTCGAGTGCTTCGATCCGGCTTGCAGCGACTGGAGGGATCCCAGAACTACGATGGGGGCTGGGGCTGGTGGGCCCGTGACCGGAGCAACCCCTATCTGACCGGATACATCCTGCAGGGGTATCACCTTGCCCAAGCTGCTGGCTATGCCCTCAAAGAGTGGCGGGTGCGGCAGGCCTTGGACTATCTGGCCGCTCAACTGGCCCAGCCCCAAGCCCTCTCCCCCGATCTGCAGGCTTTTGTCGCCTACAGCCTGGCCCTCTGGGATCCCGCTTTGGTAACTGCCGACCTGCCGCCGCCGGAGCGGCTCTCCACCTTTGGCCTGGCCTACCGAGGGCTGGCTGCCCTGCAACTGGGCCAGAGGGATCTTGCCCAGGCAGCCCTGGATGAGGTTCTGGAGCGGCGGCAACAGGATCCCCAAGGGCGCTGGTTTATCCCGGCTGCCTCTTCCTTGGCAACCCACGAGCGCTCCACCTACGACGACATGGAGGTGGCCGGCCCGCTTTTGCAATTGGCCGTTCGCTTGCAGGATGACCGGGCTGCCCAAATTGCCGAGGCCCTTCTCCAGCAGCGGCAAAACAACCGCTGGCGCACCACCAAAGCCACCGCCGATGCTCTCCTCGGCCTATCTGCCTACTACCAGGCCCAGCAGCAGCAGCTTCCCAGCCCCGGCGAGGTGCGGGTGTTGGATGGGACAACCGGATCCCTTCTCGGTCGCTGGCAGGCCGGCGCTGGGGATCCCCGCTATGGGCTGGATTGGGCTGACGCAGAAGTGGGGAACCTGAGCAGCCTGCGCCTGGAAAAGTCCGGCCCCGGCCCCCTTTACTACAGCTTGAGGGGAGAAGCCTTCGTCCCCAACCCTCTGCCCTCTCAAGCCCAAGGCTTTGCGGTGAGCCGCAGCTACTTCCGCCTACAGCCCCAGCTCCAACCCAACGGGGAGATCCGCTACCGAGAGCAGCCGCTGCGCCCTGGCGACACAGTAAGGGCCGGAGAAATCCTCCTGGCCCGGTTGACGGTGGAAGCCGAGCGGGACAGCCACTACGTGGTGGTCGAGGATCCCCTGCCCAGCGGTGCCGAGATCACCTCCCGGGATCCGCGAGAGCTTGTCGCCGACTACTGGTGGGATTGGTTTTGGATCCATCAAGAGAACCGGGACGACCGTGTGGCCTTTTTCAGCACCGAGCTCAAGCGGGGCCGCCACGAGTTTGTTTATCTCTTCCGTCCAGAGATTCCCGGCCAATTCCAGGTGGCTCCTGCTTTGGCAGAAGAAATGTACGACCCCAGCCGCTATGGCCGCAGCGCCCCTTACTCCCTCAAGGTTCTTCCCTAGATTCCCTCAAGCCTGCTCGTGGCATGGGCCAGAAACGAAGCCACCGGTCGCGTCGGTGTTCACGAGGGCTGACGCAATGAGGAATTGAGCACGGCTGGGCCGCCCCCAAAGCACCTGCTCCTGCTTGTAAACGACCATGCCGGGCGGGGATCCCTTGGGTTTGAACACCAGTTTCGGGCGAGTGTAGACTACCGGCACCTGTTCGCTGAGGCGACCGCGGCTGAAATGGGCCGCCAAATCAGCAGCCGCCTGCAGATCTTCGCTTTCTGCCACAGCGCCGGGGGGCAAGCGCAGCAGCACATGACTGCCGGGGATCTCTTGGGCATGAAACCACCAATCGTGTTCCTGAGCCACGCGAAAGGTGAGCTGATCATTTTGCAGGTTGTTGCGCCCCACCCAAATGGAGAAGCCACTGGGGCTGGTAAAGCGGTGGGGGTTGAAGGTTGCCGGTGAGGCATGTTTTGAGCTCGCCCGCAGAGACTCTGTCCCGCTGTTGCGAGTGGGACTCTCCAAGTAGCGCTGTTCAATCAGCTCGGTCTCAATTTCCTTGAGGGTGGTCAAGTCTTGGGGATCCCGATAGGTTTCCAGCTGCTGTAGAGACGCTTCCACCTGCTCGAGGTAGAGGATCTCTTGGCCAAGCGCCTCTTGTAGGGGCCGGATAGCATCCTGGGCCCGTTTTTGTTTGCGGTGCTTGCGGTAGTAGGCTTGGGCATTGAGAATGGCATTTTTTTCGGGGTCGAGAGGGATCTTGACCGTCTGGCCGCTGGCAAAATCCGGCAGCTCGATGTGATGCAACCCTGGCCGCCAGAGGTGGAGGTGGGCCATCAACAAGTCGGCAGCCTGCTTGGAGGCTTCCGCCTGGGTGGAGTCGGCCAGCATTGCCTCAAATTGCTCTCGCCGCTGATAGAGCTTTTTCAGCAGGGTGGATACCCTTTGCAGCAGACGGTGGCGCTCTCGCTCAAACTGTTCGCGGTTAAGCTGAGCCTGGTAGTAGCTTTCCAAAAGTTGGTGCAGGTTGGGCCGAGAGGGTTGCTGCAGGGATTCCGTCCCACCAACGCGAACGGCACTGCTGACGGGAGGGCTTGCCCAGCCGAGAACGGTGTATCCCTGGGGAGTTGGGGCCGGGTCAAACTGGCCTGTTTCCAGACGGGTTAACCAGTCTTGCCACCTGGCAAACAGTGCCTGCCAATCGCGGGCAGAGAGGTGATCGCTGGGGGTTTGCGGCGGGATCCCAGCCTGATGACACATCGCTTCCACCAAGTGCCGACTGAGGCCGCGATAACAGCGCAACAGCCGTTGGCCGATGGGGCCGGGGATCAGGGCAACGCGCTCTTGCCAGCAGGAGAAGGGCTCGGATCGCTGCGGGATCGGATCGGTTAGGGCCGGGGGGGCTTCATAGGGCAGGCCCGGTTGTACCGGACGGATCCGCGATTGGCGCTCGCTCACCCCATGACCACTGGCCAAGATCATGCCCGCCTCGTCCACCAAAATGGCATTGCTGTGCTTGCCCATCACCTCCAGGTAGAGATGGCGATAAGGGGGATCCCCGGGCCGAGGGGCAAAGCGCAAGTCAATCACCCGTTCCCAATCCTCCAGCAGAGCCAGCTCCGTCAGAGCCAAACCCTTCAGGTGCCGTTGGAGGAACTGGCTAAATTGAAAGCCATCCGGCTCTTTGGGAGGAGGCTGACAGAGGTGGAGACGGGCCGCCTGAGGATGCCAGCACAACAGCAGGCAGGGGCGGGCAGTGAGGGTGCGCAAACCGATGATCACCGTCCACAGATCGGTCTGTTGGATCCATTCCACGCGGGCAGGCAACACTGGATCCCGACCTGTCTTAGCCTGGGTTAGATCGGCGAGCACAGCACGCAGGGTGGTTAAATCAACCGGCTGCATCCCTGTTGCTCCTTCGCTACGCAATGCTCAGGCGGCTGGTCTGAGGCTGGCTTATTCTGACCCTTGGCCCGCAGATCCGACGCCCCCGACAGATGTTGAGACGGGTCTGGAGTGGCTGGTGAAAAACTCTGGGCAAGTTTTACCGGGTAGTTTCACCACCTCTATCCCTATGGTGCTCCGCACCGCCGAGGCGACTGGCTGGGCAGGAGTATCCAACTCGGCAGAACAGAAGGGGTTGACCGCCTAATCTTCGTCTTCATCTTCTTCGTCATCTCCGTCTTCCCATTCCTCATCGAGATCCAGCAGCAGGGCATAGAGCTGATCAAAAAGCTCTGGCGGCTCATCGGGGGTGAGCAGGTAGGGATCCCCTTCGTCAGGCAGAGCGGCGTAGAGCAAAACGGGATCGAGGGGGGTAAAGATGCCGTATTTCTTCTCTTGGTAGAAAAAGGTAGCTAGCAGTTGAAACTCCTGGGCATCTTCCTCGCTCTCGCCCAGCTCGAACACATCTTCCTCTTCGACTGGGGGCAATTCCCCCTGAACCGTGAGGATGTCGAAGCCATTTTGCTGCAAGGTGAGGTTCAACTCCCCCAAGACAGCCTGGATGGTGGGCAGGGTAGCCTGTAGCTCTTCGGGATCCGGCTCGTCCAGGATCCCTTCCATGTCGGCATCGCCGTTCACCGCTTGGCTGGGTTCTTCTTCCCCTTCCCAAACCAGCACTTTGATCACAGCATCAACGGGAGTCACCAGAGCATAGGTCTGCTCGTCGATGACCACCTGACGCAGGATCTCGCACTTGAGAGGCTGGTTTTGCTCGTCGCGGAGCACCAAGGTTTCATGGGATTCAGTCATTGAAAACAGCCCAGGGTAGGAAAGACGGGGGTGTACAGAAGCTCATTCTCCCATGTTCTGCCCCCCCTGCAATGCTGAGGGATCCCTTCCAGGCCCACCGGCAGAACTCTATGCTTCGGCTTCTCCTTCTGCTTGGGTTAAGGCTTCCAGAGCCAATAAAATCTCCTCTTCTCGGCGGGCGTAGGTTTCTTCGTCAATTTCTCCCAAATCTAGCTGAATTTGCAGGGCCGTAAGTTCTTTTTGCAGGTTTTCTTTGCTATCCAGCTGTGCTTCGGCGCGTTCTTGGATCTGCTCTGCTAGCCAAAGCAAACTTTGGGCCGGCCAAGTCAACAATTGCCAAACCATCCCAGGGCCCCTAAAGCAGATGATGAGTCTTCGTAATCCTATCAATTTGGATTCTCAGGTGGCCATTGCCCCGGCCTAGCCGTGAAACTTTTTGTTCCCTTCCTCCCCAAGCTGGAAAGACTGGGACACGCACGAAGCGCCAGGGGAAACACTGGCTATTGGTGCTCAGGCAAGTCCTAGCCGCGAAGACTAATCCTCTCCCTGGTGCTTCTCGATCCACTCCATGAGCTCCCCCTCCGAATGGGTACACAGGCGCTCTCCCGTGATTGGGTCTTGGACAGACCACCAGACCATGCCGCTGCCATCTACCCACTGCCGCACCCGCAGTTCATCGCAGGCCGCCAAGACTGCCTTCAGGCTCTGCCAAAGGTGGCGCAGTCCTCTGAAGAGCGCTGAAGAGAAGGGATCCCTGCCGCCGTACTCGGCTGCCAGCTGCCGCTCTTCTTGTTTCAGCAGCTCCATCAAGCGGGTGTTGTTGGCCGCCCTAGCTGCTTCCAAACGACGGGCCAGGGAGGCTGCTATGTTTTGGCGATGGCGGGCCAGGAGACTTGTCCCCCTCATTTCAGCGATTGCACTCATAAGGCTGCTCTACATACCAGTACCTCTACACGATCAATCCTACCAAAAAATCTGTAGTCAAGGATACGAAAAGTGCAAAACCATCGGTCCTGCACGCTAACGTGCGGGATCCGATCCCAGTGCCCTGCCTGGGAGCTGCCGGAAGTTAATCCAACAAGGGGCCACCTGAGCAGCTCAGATCAATCGGCGGCTTCCCCGGACGGATTTAACGGGGGCTAGGTCGTGTTGATCTTATGTTAGGATAGAGAGAATAATTTATATAGGATAGAGAGAATAATTTATAGAGGAAAGAGGATGAAGTTGGTTTTTTTAGATGAAAACAAATGGCAGAAGATATTGGCTTTTTTACAGACAG
>NZ_JBSSAC010000040.1:0-25931 GCF_054058315.1 Thermostichus sp. MS-CIW-40 | reverse complement strand
TCCAGGCAGAGCACAACATTCTGATGCACCCGTTCCACCAGCTGGGCGTGGCTGGCGTGTTTGGGGGTGCGCTGTTTAGTGCCATGCACGGGTCGTTGGTGACCTCGAGCCTGATTCGGGAGACCTCGGAAGAGGAGTCTCAGAACCTGGGGTACAAGTTTGGGCAAGAGGAAGAGACCTACAACATTGTGGCGGCGCACGGGTATTTTGGCCGGTTGATTTTCCGGTATGCGTCGTTCAACAACAGCCGGAGCCTGCACTTTTTCCTGGCGGCTTGGCCGGTGATTGGGATTTGGTTTACGGCGCTGGGGATCAGCATCATGGCGTTCAACCTGAACGGGTTCAACTTCAACCAGTCGATTGTGGACAGCAACGGTCGAGTGGTTGGGACGTGGGCTGATGTGTTGAACCGTGCCAACCTGGGGATGGAAGTGATGCACGAGCGGAATGCGCACAACTTCCCGCTGGATTTGGCGGCGGTGGAGGTAGCGCCTGCGGTGCGTGGCTGATGGCCTGACCTGACGCTTCAACAGCATTGGTGGATCCCCCGGCTTGGTCTGGGGGATTTTTTTGTTCTCTTTGCTGGGGTGATCTTTCCCAGAGCTTTTCTAGAGTTAAATTGGGGCCATTGCCTCTGTGACTTAGGGATATGGCAATCATTTCTTCTCGGGATACAGGCCAGAACGCTGAGGGCCCCAAGCGGCGGCAGCAAAAGTCTTCAGCCTGGAGAAAAGAAGGCAGAGAGTTGAGCTTTGCTGGGGAAAGGGGAGCGGATCCCTCTGCCCTGTTGCAGCCGCAAGCCCACCCTGGCGAAGCCCAGGAAGAATCCCTGCGCCCGCGCACCCTAGCGGAATATATTGGCCAGACGGAACTTAAAGAAGTGCTCTCCATTGCCATTGCGGCGGCCCGCGCTCGCCAAGAGCCTCTGGATCACCTGCTGTTCTACGGCCCGCCTGGTCTAGGCAAAACCACGGTGGCAGCAGTGCTGGCGGCAGAAATGGGATCCCAGTTCTACATGACCACCGCGCCAGCTTTGGAGAGCCCCCGCGACATTGCCGGGTATTTGGTGCGCTTGAAGCGGGGGGATGTGTTGTTTATTGACGAGATCCACCGCCTGCCCAAGGTTACAGAAGAATTGCTCTATCCGGCGATGGAGGATTTTCGTCTTGATATCACCATTGGCAAAGGTCGCTCTGCTCGCATCACCTCTCTGCCCTTGGAACGCTTTACCCTCATCGGGGCCACAACCCGCATTGGCGCCCTCACTTCTCCGCTGCGGGATCGCTTTGGCCACGTGCAACGGCTGCGCTTTTACGAGCCTCACGAGCTGGTGCAGATCGTGCTGCGCACGGCTCGCCTCTTAAATGTCTCCACCGATCCAGAAGGGGCTGCAGAGATCGCCCGCCGTTCTCGGGGCACGCCCCGCATTGCCAACCGCCTGTTCAAGCGGGTGCGAGATTACGCCCAGGTGCGAGGGGATGGCCACATTAGCCAAGAAGTGGCAGCAGCCGCTCTGGAGCTGTTCCAGGTGGATCCCATGGGTTTGGATTGGATCGATCGCAAGCTGCTGACGGTGCTGGTGGAGCAGTTCGGTGGAGGGCCAGTGGGCTTGGAGACGATGGCCGCGGTGACGGGTGAGGATCCCCAAACCATTGAAGAAGTGTATGAGCCTTATCTGCTGCAGATCGGCTACCTGCAGCGCACGCCCCGGGGTCGAGTGGTTACCCCTGCTGCGCTACGGCATCTGGGCTATGAAGCCCAGTCTCCTCTGCCTTTGTGGAGCTAATTTGTCTTTTCCCTCTCCCACAAAAGGAGAGAAGGGGTTGAGAGCTCCATATATATCTAGCTGCGGTCATTGCCCACAGGGCTGAAGCTGGGCACCACCAGCTCGCGGTTTTGCTTGGTGAGACGACCGTACAGCTCCTGGGTGTTGGGGAAGTTAGCCGCCGGCAAGGTGGGGAAGCGGCGATAGGGCACCGTGTCCTCGCCGAAGAGATCCCGATATTCCTGGGTGTTCAGCAAAGCGCGCACAAAGGCTTTCACCCCCTGGGTGGCCAAGATCTGGTTGTACTTGCGGATCTCCTGCTGGTTGAGGGGCGCACGGCCCAGGAAGTGCTTGGTGCCCAGCTCGATCACCTTGGTGTTGGGATAGGGGGCATAGAACTCGGAGCGGTACAGCTCGGAACACCCCAGGGCCTCGATGAACTCCTTGACGGTGATCTCGCCGTTGCGCAGCTTGGACTCGGCAGAGCTGAGCTCGGCGCTGATGTTGTAGATGTCCATATCCCGCTCGAAGACCTGCCGGTAGGCGGCGCGGATGAGGTTGTTGACTTCCGCTTTGTTGGCCAGGCTGGTGAGCTTGAAGACAGGGATCTCTTGGCGTACCTTGGGCACCCCCTGCTGGGCCCGCCGCTGGATTTCCAGCTCGCCGGAAGGCATATCCCGAGGCTGACCCAACTTGACAAAGAGAGGGATGTCGTCGTCGGTGCGAATGGGCTTGGTCACTGCCATGTCGGTGGAGCCGGGGCGCATCCGCCGCAGCGCCAGGCTGCCGGGGGTGAGGTAGCGCTCGTAGGGCACGATATCTTCCCCGAAGACCCGCTGGTACTCCTCGCCGTCCAAGATGGCATCCACCACCGCGTAGAACCCCTGCTTGGAGGCGATGTCAAATAGGCGGTTCATCTCCTGGCGTCCGTAGGTGGGTCGGCCCAGCAGCTTGCGGTGGATGAACTCGATGGCTTTGCAGACATACAAGCTGGACCAGTACTTGTTGCGGAAGAGATCCGACTTGGCCAGTTGGCGCACAAACTCTTTGACGGGAATTTCCCCCGACTCCAGCTTGATCTCCCAACGGGTTAGCCGTTGGCCTTCGTAGGGCACATAGCCGTATACCTGTTGGTAGCAGGCGCGGATCACCGCCTGGGTGGATCCCTCGCTGCCGACAATGCCGGCCCGCACCCCCAGCCGTCGGCTGCGATCTCCCGGAGTCTGGGTGAGCTTGAAAACCTTCGGGCCAAGGCTGCCGGGATCCCCCACTGCCTTGGGATTGGTGCGGGCGTTGGTGAGGGCAAAGCCGCGCCGGATGAGGATGCGCTTGACATCCTTGTTGAAGGGGGCGGGGCGGGCGCTGAGGGAACGGGTTTCCTTGGGGAAGATGGCCCCAAATTGGATCTCCAGCGGGTCGTTGCCGGAGCCATAGGCATGCTGATCCGGCAGAGGCCGGTTGTAGCGGGCAAAGAGGGTAATGAACTGGGGCACCTTGCGGCGGGGGGCAGCGTAGTTGTAGAGGTCGAATTTGGCCCCCCAGTTGGCGCTGGTTTGCGCTTCTACCCCCAGCTTGCGCAGGTAGGGTACCGTCTCTTCGCCGAAGTAGTCTCCGTACTCGCGGCTGTCCACCAGGGCGTCCACCAGGCCGGCCAGGCCCTTGCTGGAGATGATGGAGAAGTAGGTCTGCACTTCCTCGCGGGTTTCGGGAGCCCGCCCCAGGAAGTGGCGGAAGGCCAGCTCCACGACGCGGCTGTTGATGTAAGGCTCGTAGAACTGCTTGCGATACAGCTCCGATTTGCCCAGGCGGCGAATGAACTCCTTCATGGAGATCTCGCCGTTTTTCACCTTCGACTCCAGGTCGGAAAGCTTGAGGCCATAGGCGCGGCGGATATCCCGCTCAAACACCTGTCGATAGGCGGCCTTGATGACTTCTTCTTTCTCGGCGTTGGACAGCCCCGGCTTCATGGCAAAAACGGGAACTTTTTCGGCAGCCAAGTTGTAAACCTGGGGTAGCTGCAGCCCTTGCAGAGGGATCCCGTCGGCGGTGCTGGCATTGCGCTGCCGCAGCTTGTCGGAAGGGGCGGGGGCGATGAACTCGCTCAGCAAGACATCGAAATATTGGTTGATGATGGCAACTGCTTCGGCATCTTTGCGGAAGTAGCCAGCCGCCGCCCGCTTCATCTCTTGAATGGCGACAATGGTGGCCTCGGCGGAGCAGGCGTTTTCGATGATCTCCCGCAGGCCGCGGGTGTTGACGGCGATGATGCTGGGATCCCCGGCCACCAGGGCGTAGGTAACGTAGCGCAAAAACCAGCTCAGATCCCGCAGCGATTTGCGCATGTTGGCAGCTCCGTAGCGGGAGATGTTGATGGGGCGGAAATTGGGGGGAATCTCCACACCGCTGGCGCTAAAGATGTTGCGGATGGCCTCAATGAATCCGCCGGTGGATTCCACGTAGAAGGCAGTACCCAGCTTGAAGGCTTCTTTCTCGTCTTGGGTCGCTTCTGGCCGCTCCAGATAGGCCATGGGCGAGCCCCCTGTGAAGATGCGGTTGGCTGCCCGGCTGACGATGATTTCCGAATTGGCCGCAATGACCTCGGCAATCTCTAGCCGTTTCAGGCCGCTGGAGAAAAAGTCCTCGAGGCGATCCAGCTCGGTGCGTCCCAGATAGCGATCCTGCTGTTCCGCCTGGGAGATGGTCGATACAGGCACGGTTTGGTACAGACGGGGGTTGGAAACGACTGCGCCAGCGGATACGTTGATGCCCATCGATCTTTTAAACTCCGTTTTGATCGAAAAAACTGCCGACAAAGGCCGAGGACAGTGCCATCGAAGGGGGTGAAGAGGCTGACCCACGACTGGAGGAGCATCCCTCTCTGAGCTGAGAAGGATCGATGCCCGATCCCTGAGGGGGAAGCCAAGCCTAGAATACTAGGGGCACGGGCCCAGAGTGGGGAGGTTGTTGCAGTTTGTAACACTGTTTCTCATCCACAAAGACATGGCTCTCAACCCAGCTCTACCCTCCCATCTGTTGTCTTCCGCTTTTCTCCTTGAGGATTGGGAGCAGGGACATTACGAACGCGTTACCCAGGTTTTACAGCAACAGCTCGAGCAGGGATCCCCCTCTCCAGAGCTGTATTGGGAGCTGGGAGCCGCCTATCTCCTGCTGGGTCGGGAACTGGAGGCGCAGCTGGTGTGGCAAGAGGGCTTGGCGATGCTGCAAGCGGGGGGGGTGGCCGAATCCGAGGCCGTCTACCACCTGCTGAGGAGCTTGCAGGCTTTGGCGGAAAGCCTGTGGGAGAAGGGCCATTGGCCGCAGGCAGCAGCTCTGTATCGGCAGCTTCTGGAGTTGGGGGATGGGCTTTCTGGGCTGGAGCTGTCTTCTGGCCAGGCTTTGGCTGCCCACCGCATTGGCCTGACCCAAGAGCGGAGCCGGCTGTGGGCTGCGGCAGCGGAGTGGTTTGAGCGGGCTTGCCAGCAGGATCCGACGGCGGCAGAGAGTTTTTGGCGCTGGGGCTTGGCCCTGATGAAGCTGGGCCGTTTGCGAGAGGCGATTTCCCCTCTGCAGGAGGCTGCGCGGCTGCGCCCTGAGTGGGGGGATCCCTGGGTACAGATGGGCCTGGCGTGGCTGGATCTGCAGGATCCAGTTCAGGCTGTGGGGTGTTTCCAGGCGGCTGAGGCGCGGGGCACCAGGACGGCGCAACTCTACAGCTACTGGGCGGAAGCGGAAGTGCGGCTGGATCACCCTGAGGCGGCTTGGGAGAAGGTTTGCCGAGCGGTGGCAGCGGAACGGAATTGGGTGCAGGCGTGGTGCGAGGGCAGTGGCAGAGAAAGCCCTCTGCGGTCTGGACTGGAGCAGGCATGCAGAGGGGAGGGCCCCGATTGCCTGCTGTACTCGGCTTGGCGGCAGCGTTGGGCTCCAGAAGGCGTTGCCCTTCAAGCGGACTCTTTTTCCCAGAACACCCCCCCTACAACTGACTTCTGGCCAGTGCCAACCCAAGGCTACCTCACCACCCGGCAGTGGCATCAGGCCACGGGCGAAGGGGACTACCAACTGCTGGATCCAGGGGGGGTTCTCTGTCTGAAAGCGCCCCCTGCCGCTGATCCCGACATTTTGCAAAAGTTGCGCCCGCAGCGGATCCCCTTGGCAGAGACCTTTGTCGCCCAGATCCCCCGAGGATCCGTCCACGTGGGCCACTATCCCCGCCACCTCTACGCCAGCTTTGCCAGCGGGGTGCTCACCCGCCGGGGAGAATTGCTCGCCGATCTATCCCTGAGCTTGCCGCCGCCGGAGTTCCTCGACTGGGACTACAGGCCAGATCACCTGCGACACCACCCCCTGCTGGGCTTGCCCCATCTCCCCCCACCGATCCCACTGGATGGCCCCGTTGCCCTTTTGCCCTTGGGGGCAGTTAATTACTTTCACTGGATGGTGGATATTCTGCCGGCCCTCGATATCCTGCAGCGGTCGGGCGCCCTGGAAAAGGACATCCCCATCTTGATCCACGGGTATCAAAGAAAGCCCTTTCAGGTGCAGAGCTTGGCTGCTTTGGGGATCCCAGCCGAGCGCATCCTCAGCTTTGAGCAGTTGGGGGGATCCCATCTGCAAGCCCAAAACCTGATCGTGCCCTCAGCAGGCGCTCCGGTGGGGTGTTTGACGCCCAGGGGATTGGAGGTGCTGCGGCAACTGGCCCAGCCGAGTTTATCCATTGACCCCTTACAACCGCGGCGAATTTACATCAGCCGTCGCTCTGCCCGCTGGCGGCGGGTGATCAACGAAGCGGAGGTGCTAGCCTGTTTGCACCCTTGGGGATTTGCACCGGTGCAAATGGAAACCCTTTCTCTTCAAGAGCAAATAGCCCTGATGCAGGGGGCAGAGGCGGTGATCGGGATCCACGGGGCGGGCCTGACCAACCTCGCCTTTTGTCCACCCGGCACCACCGTCATCGAGATCTTGCCCAGCAATGCAGTGCTCCCCTATTTTTGGGTCATTGCCCAGGTGGCAGGGTTAAGGTACTTCCCTTTGGTAGCACCTGTTTGTGATCCGGCTTTGGTGGCTCTTCTTTCCAGCCCCGATTTGGATCGAGAAGATGCCTGGGTTCGGATCCCGGACTTGCTGAATGTGCTGGAACAGACAGGGATCAAGGGATGATGGGATCGGAGGGACTCGAACCCTCACGTTCTTGAGGAACAACGGATTTTAAGTCCGTAGCGTCTACCATTCCGCCACGATCCCAATCTGTCGGCAATAGCCGTACTACTCTACCAAACTGCTTGCCTTGGGGGGGCAAGTCTTTAAGTTGGTTCACCCAGCCCTGCAGTGGAGGGTATGAAGTAGGGGATTGCTGCCCCTGCTGATGGGATCCCTGCTGTGCCCGCTGGCTTGAAGCTCCTACAACTTCTCTTTCAAAAAAACGTTGGCCACCCAGATCCCCACCACCGCCAAGGCGGCCATCCCATAAAAGGTATAGCTATAGCTGCCCAGCCTATCGCGAATTTGCCCCGCGATCATCGTTCCCACCAAGGCCCCAACTCCATAGGCGGTAAACACAATGCCGTAGTTCTGGGCGTAGCGTTCGGGATCAAACAAGCGCAGGGTCAGGGCGGGAGCCATGGCCAGCCACCCCCCCAGGCAAAACCAAAGCAAGGAAAAAGTTACCCAGTAGGCCAGAAGGGATCCCTGAGGAGGCAGGAGCATTAGCCCACAGGCCAGCAGGATCAGCCCATAGGAGCCCGTAGTGACCTGATGGGGATGTAAGCGATCGGCCAACCAGCCAAACAGAGGACGGCTGAGCCCGTTGAAAATGGCGAAGAGAGCCACGCTGTTGGCAGCCGCAGGGGGATCCAGGCCGATCAGCTCTTCCCCCACAGGACCAGAAATCCCAATGGCGCTTAAACCAACCAGGGTGCCGATGGCGTAGCAGATCCACAGGCCATAGAAGGAGGGGTTCCTCAGCAGAGGGAGAGAGCGCCGAGAAGTCAACGGAGAGCGATCTGGGCCATTCGTGGATTTTCTTGGAAAAGATGGGGAAGGGATCCAATCGGGGGGAGGAAATCTCAGTTGGGTTGCGATCCCCAAGATCACCGCTGCAAAGAGGATCCCCAAAATCAGCAGCGTAGGCCGAGCCCCCAGTGCCTCGATCAAGCGGTTGGCTAGAGGAGCGGTAAGCAGGGGGGATAGGCCAAAGCCGATAATGGTGGACCCCACCGCCAATCCCTTGCGATCCGGGAACCAACGGGCTGCCACGGCCATTGGCACTCCATAGGCTATTCCCACACCGCTGCCGGCAATGACTCCATAGCAGAGGGCAATCCACCCAATGGAGGGGGCGAAGCTGGCCAGCCCATAGCCCAAACCCACCAAGCTGCCCCCCAGAGCCAGTACTCGGCGGGATCCCCAGCGGGGGATGACAAACCCTGTGATGGGCATGAGGGTAGCGTAGAACACGAGGGCAACGGTGTAGGGCAGCAGGCTCTCACTGGCCCCAATCCCCAGCTCTGTTTCCAGAGGCTTGCGGAAAATGCTCCAGGAATAGACGGTTCCCAGGCAAAGAAGAACCAGGAGCCCCAGGAGGATAAAAAGCCATCTCCCTCCATAGGCTGGTTGTCTATACAAAGTAATGGGGGATCCAACCCTTTTCATGGGTATTTGGAGCTTGTTAGCTTGTGGGGGCGTGGGGTAGCTAAGCCCCGCACTGTAACCGTAGCATCAGTGTCGGGATACAGATACCCCCACATGGTGTATGATGCGAGTAGTTGTACAAAACGGCGTTGCCGGAATCTGGTACAACTACGCGGTAGGGCATTCCGTGTCTGCGCGTGGAGGGTTCTTGCGAAGGCTCCCCGATGAAGCGCGAAGCCCACGCTGTACCTGTAGGGTCAGCGATGGGAGTATGTCACAGCTGAGTTCAACCCATTCTCTCAGCCCTTTCGAGGATGAGCCGATAGGAATAGAATTGCTTGAATTGTTCAGCCAACCGTTGGCTAGAGGCGTTTGGCCTCTACCGTCTTGGGCAGAGACAAAGGCTCCGGCAGCTCCGGGATGGACAATTCCCAACCGTTGCTCAAGGTGAAAATGGTTTCCCCGGCCTCTGAACGGGTGGCCACAACCGATTCTTCCAGATCTTTTTTGGGAACGTAGACCATCAAATGCCCGTAGGCACTTTCGTGCAGGATGACTTTCATAGCCCTTTCTCCACAAGTTCCAGCTCTTGGGCACGGCACCCCACCACCAAGCCTTTGGCCAAGCAGTGGACGGCATAGACGTAAAACCGTTGTAGAAAGGTGCCAATGGAAATCACGTAACCTTCGTCGCCCGGAACGGCCAAGATTTTCCCCACCGGCTGGCCGAAGAAGGTGCCATCGTTGCGGATGACCTTACGGATGCGGACTTTGTCGCCCAGCTCAAATTGGGGAGGGCGATCCAGCTCCAGTTCGTCGCTCATGGGGTACCTCCTGTGATTTCTGCCAGCACCTGACAAAGCTCTTGGCGGGTTAGGCTGCGGCCTACTTGGCGCGCCCGTCGAGACACGGCTGCCAAAATGGCCTGAGATTTGGAAGTTTCCTTTCCGGACAAGCGGTTAGACAACATCGGGATGGCTCTCCTCTGGGATGGGTTCTGGAGTGTGTTGCGCCCATTGCGTCAGCGTTGCGCGGCAATAACGGGCCAGTTCCGCCGGTGGGATCGGATGCTTGCAGTGGGTGACGTGCTGCCGCACCTGTTCCAGGAGCTTTTCCAGTTGGCCAGGTGGGATCTGCTCGACAGGGATCCCCTGTTCCTTGAGGATTTGCAGCAGCAAATGCCGGCCGGAGTGTTTGCCCAACACCAGCCGCCGCTGGCCGCCCACGGCTTCTGGTGGGAAAGGCTCATAGGTCTGGGGATCCCGTAGCACCCCTGCAGCGTGAATGCCCGACTCGTGGGCAAAGGCGTTGTCGCCAACGATGGCCTTCCAGGGGGGGAGGGGAGCACCGCTGGCCCGTGCCACCTGTTGAGACAGCTCCCGCAAACGGCGGGTATCCACCCCAACATCGATCCCCAAGGTGTAGCGCAAAGCCATCACCACCTCTTCCAGGGGGGCATTGCCGGCCCGTTCCCCCAGGCCGTTGACGGTGGTGTTCACCGACTGAGCGCCGGCGCGGATCCCGGCTAAGGCATTGGCAGTGGCCATGCCCAGGTCGTTGTGGGTATGCATCTCCACAGGGATATCGATGGCCCGCACCAGACGGCGAATCTGCTTGTAGGTGCTAAAGGGATCCAAAACGCCTACCGTATCGCAGTAGCGGAAGCGCCGACAGCCCCAGCTCTGGGCCATTTGGGCCAACTCGATCACCTGCTCCAGGGGGGTGCGGCTGGCATCTTCTGCCCCCACCGAGACCCACAGCCCTTGCTCCAAGGCCATCTCCACGCATTGGCGCAACTGTCGCAGCAGCCGAGGGCGATCCCCTTGGAACTTGGCAGCGATTTGCCGATCCGAGACCGGCACGGAGATGTGGATCCGCTTGAGGCCGCAACGAATAGAGGCGAGGATATCGCTGGGCACAGCCCGGTTCCACCCCAGCAGCTGAGCCCGCAGCCCCAGGCTGAGCATGGCGCGAATGGCTTCCGTTTCCACGGCGCCCATGGCCGGGATCCCCACCTCAATTTCGGGTACGCCAATGGCATCCAAGAGGGCGGCAATGGAGATTTTCTCGGGGATTTGGAAGGCTACCCCTGCCGCTTGCTCCCCATCGCGCAGGGTGGTGTCGTTGATGGTGATAGAGGAATTCATGGGATCCATCCTCCAAGGCCTACGGCCTGACAAGGCAATCGGTAACCGTCGATGGTGCTCCGCACCGCTGGCGCGACCCCGGTTGCGTCAGGGCAATCATGTCCAGGGTAGAAAGCTCAACCGAAGTTCTGGCAGAATTCATCAGATTCCTGTAAGGCTTGGCTGTTCCTCTTAGCGGGGTGGAGTCTTTGGAGCAGGGGATCCTTGACAAGATCTATCTAGCCTCTGGGATCCCCCTACTCCGGAAGCTAACGAATTAAGTCGAAGGAAAAATCGGTTTTGCCGGGGATGATGCTGCGCCGATCTGCCTCATCCAGAATGGTGTTGACAATCCAGTTAAGGAGGTTGAGCGCCCCCACATAGCCATAGGTGGGATAGCGATGCAGATGGTGGCGGTCGAAGATGGGGTAGCCGATGCGCACCAAAGGCGTGCCCGTATCCCGCCACAGGTATTTGCCGTAGGAATTGCCGATCAGCAGATCCACCGGCTCGGTGAACATCAGAGAGCGCAGATGCCAGAGATCCTTGCCCCCCCAGACGGTTGCCCCCTGTCCATAGGGACTGGAGGCCAGCAGTGCCCGCGCCTCGGCTTCGAACTCCTCGTTGCTGTTGGTCACCACCACATGGATCGGCTCCGCTCCCAGCTCCAGCAACAGGCTGAGCAAGCCCATCACCAGATCCGGATCCCCATACAGGGCTACCCGCTTGCCGTGGATCCACGCTTGGGAGTCCGTGAAAGCATCCACCGCCCGGCCCCGTTCGATCTCCAGCTCGGCGGGAATGGGCTTGCCCGTTAACTGGGATAGCTGCATCAAAAACTCATCCGTGCCCCGAATACCCACTGGCCGCGCCGTCAGGGTGGGCCGACCCGAGGCCTCTGCTAGAAACTCCAGGGTCTTGGGCGTGGTGTAGCGCTGGAAGGAAAAAGTAGCCTCGGCGTTGAGGCATTGGGCAGCCGCCTCCAAAGGGGTTCCTCCGGGATACATGTGGAAAGTGCCGTCGTTGGGCGAATCCAAATAGTCGGAGTTGTCCGCCAGCAGGGTCAGCGGGATCCCGAATAAGCCGAAGATGCGCTTGATCTCCCGCAAGTTGCCCATGTAGGTATCGAAGCCAGGGATGACGTTGATGTAGCCATTGCTACCCGTGCGGCCCACCGGCTCGGTGAGGGTGCTGAGAATGGCCTTGAGCATGTTGTCATAGCCGGTGATGTGGGATCCCACAAAGCTTGGCGTGTGGGCATAGGGCACCGGGAAGTCGCGGGAAATCACTCCCTCATTTCTGGCCGTGGTGATGAAGGCCCCCAGGTCATCCCCGATCACCTCCGCCATGCAGGTGGTGCACACGGCGATCATCTTGGGCTTGTAGAGGGCGTAGGCATTTTCCAGTCCCTCGATTAGGTTTTTGAGGCCGCCAAACACCGCCGCATCTTCCGTCATCGAGGTGGAGACCGCCGAAAAGGGCTCCTTAAAGTGGCGGGTGAGATGGGTGCGAAAATAGGCCACACACCCCTGGGATCCATGGACAAAGGGCAGAGTTCCCTCAAAGCCGACAGCGGCGAAGATGGCCCCTAAGGGCTGGCAAGCCTTGGCAGGGTTTATCGTCAAAGCTTCCCGCTGAAAGTTTTTCTCCCGGTATTCCCAAGATTTTGTCCATTCGGCCACCCGGGCCACTTCTTCCGGGGAAGGGAGATCTTCAAAGGTTTGCTTGCACTGCAGAAGCGCCTGATACTCCGGATCTTGAAACAGGCGGGCATGATCTTTGATGTCTTGGATATCTTGCGGCATGGTCGGTCTCCTAATGAGGGGCAGGGGAAGGAAGGGCCGTTGGCGTCTGGGATCCCGGCGGCAAGCTAGGATTTCCAGGGGGCTTTGACCAGATCCCAGGTGGGGCTATTCAAAGCTAAATCCATATCGCGGGCGAACACGGCAAAGCCGTCGTAGCCGTGGTAGGGGCCGGAGTAGTCCCAAGAGTGCATCTGGCGGAAGGGCAAAGCCATCTTTTGAAAGACGTACTTCTCCTTGATGCCGGAGGCGATGAGATCTGGCTTCAACCTCTTGGCAAATTCTTCAAACTCGTAGCCGGACACGTCATCGTAGATGAGGGTGCCGTCGTCGATGTACTGGGTGGTGCGCTTGTAGTCGTCGCCGTGGCCGAATTCGTAGCCGGTGGCAATCACCTCCATGCCCAGCTCCCGGAAGGCCGGGATGACGTGGCGGGGCCGCAGTCCGCCCACCATCAGCATCACCCGCTTGCCCTCCAGGCGGGGACGGTACTTGGCAATGATGGCCTCGCTCTGGGGCTTGTACTTGGCGATCACCTGCTCTGCCTTGGCCTGGATGGTCTCGTCAAACCGCTGGGCGATGGCCCGCAGCGACTTGGCAATTTGGGTGGGGCCAAAGAAGTTGAACTCCAGCCAGGGGATCCCGTAGGCTTCCTCCATGTGGCGGCAGATGTAGTTCATGGAGCGGTAGCAGTGGATGAGATTCAGCTTCACCCGAGGGGCAAGCAGCATCTCGTTCCAGGTGCCATCGCCGGAGAACTGGGTCACTACCCGCAGGCCCATCTCCTCCAGCAAAATCCGGGAAGACCAAGCGTCGCCGCCGATGTTGTAGTCCCCAATCAGGGCCACATCGTAGGGGCCGGGCTCAAAGTTGAGGGATCCCTCCTTCGCTTTCTTGTCGGCAATGGGCAGAACCCAGTCCCGCACCGTATCGTTGGCGATGTGGTGGCCCAGGGACTGGGAGACCCCCCGAAAGCCTTCGCAGCGCACCGGTACCACCGGCTTGCCAATTTCTTTGGAAACTCTCTTGGCCACTGCCTCGATGTCATCCCCGATCAAGCCGACGGGGCATTCGGACTGGATGGTAATGCCTTTGGCCAAGGGGAAGAGTTCGCTGGCTTCTACCAAGAGTTTGGCCAGTTTTTTGTCCCCCCCGAACACCACATCTCGCTCCTGGAAATCGGAGGTGAACTGCATGGTAACGAAGGTATCTACCCCGGTTGTGCCGACGTAGTAATTGCGCCTTCCCGACCAGGAGTAGTAGCCGCAGCCCACGGGGCCGTGGCTGAGGTGGATCATGTCTTTGACCGGCCCCCACACCACTCCTTTGGAACCGGCGTAAGCACAGCCGCGGGTGGTCATGACGCCGGGGATGGATTTAATGTTAGATTTTACTCCGCAATCTGCTTTGCCCTCGTCATAGACGTTGAGGTGCTTAGCTCTCTTTTTCTGAGCTTTTTCGGGGTAGGTTTCCAGAACCTCCGTTACGATTTTCCGGGTTTCCTCTTTGAGGGTACTTTTCAGAGTAGTCATGAGAACCTCAGCTATTGGGTGTCATGGATAAAAGCCACAGTGCGAAGGGGGGCTGAGGGAGGAAACCAGCTACCCCCAGCCCGTCTTTTCGGGGATCAGACAGGGGCCAGCTCTTTTTCGGTTTTGCCGATGAGGTGGGCGATTTTCTGGTCGTCGTCCAAAACGCCGAACTCTATCAACAACTGCTCCAGCTCATCCATAGAGATGGGGGTGGGGATCCTCAGATCCGTGTTGTTGATGATTTTTTTGGCCAGGGCGCGGTACTCGTCAGCTTGGTTGCAGTCGGGGGAGTACTCGATCACCGTCATGCGGCGCAATTCTGCGTGCTGAACCACATTGTCGCGGGGGATGAAGTGCAGCATCTTGGTGTTGAGCTTTTCGGCCAGAGCCTCGATCAGCTCGATCTCGCGATCCACTTTGCGGCTGTTGCAGATCAAGCCACCCAAGCGCACGCCGCCAGAGTAGGCGTATTTCAGCACGCCGCGGGCGATGTTGTTGGCCGCATACATGGCCATCATTTCGCCGGAGCAAACAATGTAGATCTCTTGGGCCTTGCCCTCCCGAATGGGCATGGCAAAACCGCCGCAGACCACGTCCCCCAGCACGTCGTAGCAGACAAAGTCCAGATCCTCGTAGGCACCGTTTTCTTCCAAGAAATTGATGGCGGTGATGATGCCTCGTCCGGCACAGCCAACACCAGGCTCGGGGCCACCGGATTCCACGCAGCGCACCCCTCGGTAGCCGGTGAGAACCACTTCTTCCAGCTCCACGTCTTCTACGGATCCCCGCTCAGCCGCCAGGTGAAGGACGGTGGTCTGGGCTTTGCAGTGCAACATGAGGCGGGTGGAATCGGCCTTCGGGTCGCAGCCGACGATCATGATCCGCTGCCCCAATTCGGCCATACCGGCAACGGTATTCTGACAGGTGGTGGATTTGCCGATACCGCCTTTGCCGTAGAATGCAATTTGTCTCATGGTTCAGTTCTCCTAATGAAGACTTGAGGAAAAACTTGAGGGCGACTTAAGGGTTAGAAATCTCCTGCCAATGGGCGCAACTGGTCGCATTAGCGAGACGGGATCCTTACTGCAAAGGATTTCAGCTCGCGGGAAGGCAGCCTTGGATCCTGGGCAGGATCTGGAAGCAAACCGGTTGAACGGTGGGGCTCTCCCGAATCGAGGCAGGAGATGGGGGAAGCGACGGGGAGTAACAGTGGGGCAGATCATAGGGCTCTCAGGCTTATCGAGAATGGGGAACTAGAGGGCATGCACGGTTAAAGTGGGCCACACCTGTTCTTGCAGGCGGGTTTCGATGAGCAACCGCAGGGTGTTTTGCTGGCTGGGGCAGGTGGTGCAGGATCCCTTGAGGCGCACCCACACCTGATCCCCTTCCAGGTCGTACAGCTCCACATCGCCGCCATCGGCCAACAGCAGCGGGCGAACTTCCTCCTCCAGGACGGCCTGAATGCGGGCGATCTTTTGCAAGGTGGTGAGGGGAGGGGGTGTCGCTGTTGCCGAGACAGGAGGGGGAGCAGCAGGAGAGGGCTCTGTCTGGTTTTGGGAGTTCCCTTTTGAATTTCTTGAATCTTCTGAAGGGGTTGCGTCAGTCTCGGCCAGAACAGCGGCGATCAGGTCTTCAATCTGGGCCAGGCAGGAGCCACAACCGCCGCCCGCTTTGCTGTAGGCTGTTACTTCCTCAACGGAGGTGAGGCGGTTTTCCCGGATCAAGCGGCGGATCTTTTGCTCGCTGACGCCAAAGCAGGAGCAGACCAAGGCGCTGTCATCATCCGTATGGTCAGGTAGGGGAAGGCCGCGATAGCTGTAGATGGCCGCCTCCAGAGCCTCTTGCCCCATCACCGAGCAGTGCATCTTGGCGGGGGGCAAGCCGCCCAGGTAATCGGCGATCTGGCGGTTGTCGATCCGCAGGGCTTCATCCAGGGTGAGGCCGGTGATTAGCTCCGTCAGGGCCGAGGAAGAGGCAATGGCGCTGGTGCAGCCGAAGGTTTGGAAGCTGGCAGCCAAGATGCGCTCGCTGGCCTCGTCCACCTTTAAGTAGAGCCGCAGGGCATCGCCACAGGTGATGCTGCCCACTTCTCCCACCACCACCCGAACACCAGGCTCGGAGCTGGGATCCATTGCCCCTTGGTTTTTGGGGTGGTAGAAGAGTTCCAAAACTTTTTCGCTGTAGTCCCACATGGCTGGATCCTGAGTTGAGGATGCGAACGGTCGAGGGAAGATGAGTTTGAGGGGGGTCAGCGGTGAGCCAGTTCCCGCTCCTGCTGTTGCAGCCAGTCTTCCGCCTCGTGGCTGAAGGGGGAGATGGCCCGCAAATGCTCGATGATCCCCGGCAAAACCTCCAGCACCCGCTCCACCTCTGCCGGCTGGGTAAAGCGAGAGAGGCTGAAGCGGATTGAGCCGTGCAAAACGGTGTAGGGCAGGCCCATGGCCCGCAGCACATGGGAGGGCTCCAGGGATCCGGAAGTGCAGGCGGAGCCGGAGGAGGCGCAGATGCCGTATTTGTTCAGCCAGAAGAGGATCGCTTCCCCTTCCACGAACTTGAAGCCCAAGTTGGTGGTGTTGGGCAGCCGCTGAGTGGGGTGGCCGTTAACCTGGACATCCGGGATCCGCTGTAGCAAGCCCTGCTCCAAGCGATCCCGCAGCAGCCGCTCATGGGGATCCCCGAGGTGGGCTTGGGCCAGCTCCGCTGCCTTGCCCAGAGCGATGATGCCCGGCACATTTTCCGTCCCGGCGCGGCGGCCTCGCTCCTGATGCCCTCCCAGCAGCAACGGACGGAAGCGCAAGCCCCGCCGCACATAGAGAGCGCCGATCCCCTTGGGGGCATGCAGCTTGTGCCCGGAAAGGGTGAGGAGATCCACCGGCAGGCGCTGCAGATCGAGAGGGATCTTGCCCACCGCCTGTACTGCGTCCACATGGACAACAGCCCCATAGCTGCGAGCCAGGGATCCCACCGCCTCGATGGGGAAAAGCACGCCCGTCTCGTTGTTGGCGGCCATGCAGCTCACCAGGGCAGTATCGCCGGTCAGGGCTGCTTCCAGCTCCAGCAAGTCCAGGCAGCCTTGCTCATCCACCGAGAGGTAGGTGACGCGGTAGCCTTGTTTTTCCAGGTGCTTGCAGACGTTGAGCACCGAGGCGTGCTCTACCTGCGTGGTGATGATGTGGCGCTTCTGGGGTTGGGCTGCCAAGGCTGCATAAATGGCCGTGGTGTTGCCTTCGGTGCCGCCACTGGTGAAGACGATCTCCGTCGGGTCGGCTCCCAGAAGGGCTGCCACCTGTTCGCGGGCTTGGTTGAGGGCACGCCCCACCTGGCCGCCAAAACTGTGCATCGAGGAGGGGTTGCCGTAGAAGGTCTGCAAATAGGGCAGCATCGCCTCCAGAACCAGGGGATCCACGGCGGTGGTGGCGTTGTTGTCCAGGTAGATCACGGGGTTCATACAGGCTCCGAATCGATACAAGGTAGGGGTTGGGCAACGTTAAACGGCTTGCGGAGCGTGGGAATGGCACTGCTTTGGGCAAATGCGAGCGCAAGCCTGACAGCCGATGCAGAGGGCGGCATTGAGGATGGTCATCACTTTGCGCTCACTTTCTTCTTCCTCTTCGTTTTCGACAAACTCGCCGTCTTCGTTGAGGGCTCTGAGGGCGAACACACCCCGGCCACAGACCTTGAGGCAACGGCTACAGCCGAGGCAGCGGCTGATATCCAAGCTTTCGATAAACTGTGGGATCCAGGGCAGTCCGCCTTTGGTGAGAGCAGTTGCAGTAGCCATAGCCGCGTCTCCAAAAGATGAGGTCTCAAGATCGGGAAGATTTGCTGTCCAGGGCCTGGTTGACCAACCAGGTGCGGTAAAACTTGAGGGCCACCGTTTCAATGAGGTCGTAGTCTTCCACCACTTCGATGCCGGCCTCGCGGATGCGCTTCATGGGGCAATCGCCGATCTTGGAGACCAATACAGCTCGGCAATCCCTGATGAGATCCAGGATTTGCTCTAGGTTGTTGTCCTCCCCGGATCCCCCGTGGCAGTACTGCGGGATCTTGCGGTGGCCGACAAACTGCGCCCCACGGGCGTTGACCTCGTAGATCAAAAACTCCCGTGCATGGCCGAAGTGGCGATTGACCAGGCCGCCGCCTTTGCTGGCTACGGCCACCAGGATGGAGGGGCTGTCGGGAGGCAGGTCGGCTGTCCAGTGGGTTGGGGTTGACTGCTGCTGAGCTTGCAGTTGGGCAATGCTTGCCTGTACCTGGCGGCGTTTTTCGGGGTCGTATTCGGGGGTCATCTGCATAAAGCGCTCCTTGGTAAACTCTTGGCTGCGGTCTTCCCCCAGCAGGCCCACCGCGTCCGCCCGACACTGGCGACAGTGGCGCATCATCCGCATGTTGCCGGAGCACCGATCTTGCAGGGCTTTCAACTCCTGAGGGGTGGGGCCCCGCTGGCCGATAAGGCCGAAGTAGGTGCCGTGTTCAGGCGCCGAGATCAGGGGCATGATGTTGTGCAAGAAAGCCCCTTTCTCCTGGATCACCCGGTTCACTTCCAAGAGGTGGGTGTCGTTGATGCCGGGAATGAGAACGGAGTTGACTTTGCAGAGGATGTCTGCCTCCCGCAGCAGATCCAGGCTTTCCATCTGCCGTTCGTGCAGGATGCGGGCTGCCTCCACCCCTCGAATGCGCTTGCGTCGCCAGCGGATCCAGGGGTAGATCCTGGCCCCGATCTCCGGATCCACCATGTTGATGGTCAGGGTGACGTGGTCAATGTTCAGCCGTTTGATCTCGTCGATGTAGTCCGGCAACATCAGGCCGTTGGTGGAAAGGCAGAGCTTGAGATCCGGAGCTTTCTCGGCAATGCGGGCAAAGGTTTCGAAGGTTTGCTTGGGGTTGGCCAAGGGATCCCCAGGCCCAGCAATGCCCACCACCGTCAGTTGCGGGATCTTGCCGGCAATCACCAGCACTTTGTGGGCGGCTTCCGCCGGGGTAAGCAGCTCGCTGACCACACCGGGCCGGCTCTCGTTGGCACAGTCGAACTTGCGGTTGCAGTAGTTGCACTGGATGTTGCAGGCGGGGGCTACCGCCACGTGCATGCGGGCGTAGTGATGGTGAGCTGCTTCGCTGTAGCAGGGATGGGTGGCGATGCGTTGCTGCAGATGAGGGGGGAGAGCCTGGCGGGGGCTGCTGCTGCAAGCGCAGGCCGATGGGAAGGGGGATCCCTGGCGGGGCGGAGTTGAAAGGGGCGGCATAGTGGGGTCAACCAGGGGATAGAACGTTACTGGCGGTTATATCAACCGCCCTCTGCCCGCTCCGTTGCACTCAGCCCGGTAGAACTGATCGAGTTTATTGGCTTTGTACTCAAGACCTGCAAAGCCTGATGGCAGGCCAAATCCAACTTTTTTTAGGGGTCAAGGGTCTGGTTTTTCAAGGCCGGGGATGCCGTATTTTGACCCAAAGGGGCGGGGGATCCGGCTGTGGGGAGGATCCCCGGAATCCCTGATTCGACAAGGGCTTGGGGCAATGCTTAGGAAATACTAAAAATCTGCTCAGATGCACTCAAGCGCCGCAGCCTCGGCTGCGTTTTGCATCAATTGCTACGATTTAATATCGTATCAGCCCAAAAGTGTATTGAAAATAGCCGTTTGAGTTTGAGGAAAGATCCCCCTGGGGCAAAGTCCTCGCCAAGGAAGTGAAGACTATTGCGGCGGCAGGCCGTCGGACTTTCTTGTTGTGACAGGGGGGATGTACTCGCTCAAATACCCATACCCTTCCCCAAAAATACCGGATCCCTGCGGGCAAAAGACTCAACCCCCTGCCCTCAGAAAAACTTTTTTTGCCCTCTGGGCCAAGCTTCCAGGGTTTGAGTACATCGGCAATAACTCAATCAATCCTGATCGCCCGCTGCCAAGCCTGAGCCCCTGCAGCCGCTTGCTATAAGCGGGGGATATAAGCGGGGGAACAGAAACCCAACGGTTCTGCCCTCTGCTGAGACTCCCTCCTGCTTCCCAACCGGTGAGCTTATGTCCCCCCTTGTTTCTCCCCCACCGAAAACGGCTGAAGTGCTGCAGGTGCCCCGTTGCGATCGCTGGCGGATTCTCTACCGTCTGCAGGAGCTGGATTTGACCTGTGGCTGTACCCCGACCGGCCAACTGTGGGTGATGATTCGCACCCCCACCGAAGCCCTCCTCGTCCACAGTGTGCTCCGCCTTTTCGCCCTTGACCGCTCTGGCTGGCTGAATTGGTTGGATCGCTGCTGGTCTCTCCAGACCTGGGATCCCCCTGAGAGATCTGCAGGAGGGGATGACCACCCCTGAACCTCTGCCGTTTGCCTTCTTGCTTCTCCTGTTCACCTCGTTTTGGTAGCGCCAATGACCACTCCATCCCCCTCAACTCGCTCCTTCCAACAAGTCCGAGACAACCCCGTTCACCTGGGACGGGAGATCACGGTTCCCATCTGCGAGGGCCTCAACCTGGCTTGGGCCAGTCTTCAGGGGCTGTATTTGCAGTATCTGAAGCACCATCTGGTTGTCGAAGGAGCAGAGTTCTACTCAATTCATCAATTTTTCAACGAAAGTCTACAGGAAGTTCAGAACCACGCCCATGAGGTGGGGGAGCGCCTGAACGGCCTGGGTGGGATCCCGGCCTCCAGCTTTGCCAAGCTGGCGGAGCTGTGCTGCTTCAGCCCGGAAGGGGACGATGCATTGGCCGTGCGGCCCATGCTGGAAGCGGATTTGCGGGCCGAGCAAAGCCTGATCGATCTGCTGCGTCGCCAGGCGGCTCTGGCGGAAAGTGTTGGGGATCGCGCCACCCGTCACCTCTACGAGCAGATTTTGCTGCGGACGGAAGAACGGGCCTTTCACCTGGCCCACTTTCTGGCTGCCGACAGCTTGGTTTTGGGCTTGTCCCCATCCTAGCTTGCCCATCTACGCCCACCCCTCGTTTTGGGAGACTCTGCCATGCTTACCCCCGATCGGGCGCCGCTGCTGCAGTTTTTGCAAGTTGAGCTTGGGATCCCGGAATCCGCCCTCACCTTCGCCCTGAAACGGCATGGGTGTGAACAGGGCCCTTTGCCCATGATTCTTTGGCATTACGGGCTGATTTCCTTGGAGCAACTGGAGCAGATTTTTGAATGGTGTGCTCCCCCTCCTCTTGTTACCAATTCTACCCATTCGGAGGTTTAAGCCATGACTTATCCCTACCCTTCTCTTCCCTTTCCCAGAGTCGGCAACCCTTTGGGATGGCTCGGCCTGGTTTTGAACTCAATTTTCAGATCCGCCCTGAAGTGGCCGCGCCGCTGGCTCAACAGCATTGAAATTCGGGGATCCCGGCAGGCGCGTTGGATTTGTCGTTTGATCCCGGCTTCCTGTCCCTTTGAGCGGGATATCCGACTGGGATCCCGCACCGTTCACATTCCGGCCCTCTGTCGCATCAACCCCCTCTACGAGGAGATCATCGCCCTGCGGCTACGGGCGGCGGCTTATCTGGCCGAAGCTGCGGCTCAACCCCAGCCCCCCTCTTCTCAGGAGATCCCATCATGCCCATGATCAGCCGGACTAAAGTGGCGGAGCTGCTCAACGAGACCGCCTGCGAGCACAACCACAAGAAAGACGGCAAAGGCAAAAACAAAGTCTGTGCCGAGCAAGCCAAGCCAGGAGGAGCGCAGGGAGGCTGTGCCTTTGACGGGGCTTCGATTGCCCTGGTGCCGATCGCCGATGCCGCCCATCTAGTACATGGGCCAATCGCCTGCAGCGGCAACTCTTGGGGGACGCGGGGCAGCCTCTCTTCTGGCCCCCAGCTTTATCGGGTGGGCTTCACCACCGATCTGAGCGAGAACGAGATCATCTTCGGGGGGGAGGAAAAGCTGTTCCAGGCCATCCTTGACTTGCAGGCCAAATACCAGCCTGCCGCCATTTTTGTCTATCTCACTTGTGTAACTGCCCTCATTGGCGACGATGTGGAGGCCGTGTGTCAGCGGGCCAGCCGCCAGCTTGGGATCCCGGTCATTCCGGTGAATGCGCCCGGCTTTGTGGGCAGCAAAAACTTGGGTAACCGTCTGGCCGGAGAAGCGCTGCTGGACTATGTTATCGGCACCGCCTCCCCGGAGTACACCACTCCCCGCGACATTAACCTCATCGGCGAGTACAACATTGCCGGCGAGCTGTGGGATGTCTTGCCTCTGTTTGACGAGCTGGGGATCCGCATCTTGGCCAAGATCACCGGCGATGGCCGCTACCGCGAGATCTGTACCGCCCACCGGGCCAAGCTGAACGTCCTCATCTGCGCCAAAGCCCTGCTCAATGTGGGCCGCAAGATGCAGGAGCGCTACGGGATCCCCTACATTGAGGCTTCCTTTTACGGGCTGCAGGAGATGAACCACTGCCTACGGGCCATTGCCCAAGGGCTGAAGGATCCCGAACTGCAGGAGCGTACCGAGGCCCTCATCGAGCGGGAAACTCGCGCCACCGAGGCGGCTTTGGCCCCCTACCGGCAGCGGCTGGCGGGCAAACGAGTTGTCCTTTATACCGGCGGGGTGAAAAGTTGGTCGATCATCTCTGCTGCCCGAGATCTGGGGATGCAGGTAACGGCCACCAGCACCCGCAAAAGCACCGAAGAAGACAAAGCCCGCATCCGCGAGCTGCTCGGCCAGGATGGCATTCTCTTGGACAAGGGCAGCCCTCAAGAGCTGCTCAAGGTGGTGGAGCGCACGAAAGCGGACTTGCTCATCGCCGGCGGACGCAACCAGTACACCGCCCTCAAGGCCCGCATCCCCTTTCTGGACATCAACCAGGAGCGGCACCATGCCTATGCCGGCTATCGCGGCCTGGTGAACTTGGCGCGGGAAATCGATGCTGCCCTCCACAGTCCCATTTGGGAGCAGTTGCGACGGCCTGCCCCCTGGGAGACCTCAGCAGCAAAGGAGGTGGGAGGATGGCCCAGTTGATTCAAGAACGCAAGCCCCTCAGCGTCAACCCCCTCAAACTCAGCGCTCCGCTGGGAGCGGCCCTGGCCTTTCTGGGGATCAAGGGCTGTCTGCCGCTCTTCCACGGTTCCCAAGGCTGTACGGCCTTTGCCAAAGCGCTGCTGGTACGCCATTTCCGCGAGGCCATTCCCATGTCCACCACTGCCATGTCCGAAGTGGACACCATCTTGGGAGGCGAGGAGAATGTCGAAGCTGCCATCCTCACCTTGGTGGAGAAGGCCCAGCCGGAGCTGATTGGTCTTCTGACCACCGGCCTCACGGAAACCCGCGGGGACGATATGCCGCGCATCCTGCGGGAGCTGCGCCGACGCCAGCCGCAATTGCAGGATCTGCCCATCGTCTTGGCCTCCACGCCTGACTTTAAGGGATCCCTGCAGGACGGCTATGCCATCGCCGTCAACAGCTTGGTCAGCACCCTGCCGGAATCGCCGTCGGGATCCGTCCGCCCTGCCCAGGTAACGGTGCTGTGCGGGCCTGCCCTCACCCCTGCCGACGCCCAGGAGATCAAAGAAATGGCGGAGGCTTTTGGCCTAGAGCCGATCCTGGTGCCGGATCCCGCGGGTTCCCTGGACGGACACTTGGGCACCGGCTTTAGGGCGACCCCAGACGGCGGCACCACCCTTGAGCAATTGCGCCAGCTCGGGCGATCCGGCCTCACCATAGCTGTCGGCGAGAGCATGCGCCCTGCCGCTCAGATCCTGGCCCAGCGCTTTGGCACCCCCTATCGGGTTTTCCCCCACCTGACCGGTCTCAAGGCTGTGGATCCCTTTTTGGCAACCTTGGCCGATCACAGCCAGCAGCCGGTGCCCCTACGCTACCGCCGCCAGCGCAGCCAAGTCCAGGATGCCCTCCTGGATTGCCACTTTTTCTTCGGCAACCAGCGGATTGCCTTGGCCCTAGAAGCCGATCTGCTCTGGGGGTGGGTGGACTGGCTGCTGGATATGGGCTGTCAGATCCAGGCGGCCATCAGTCCCACACCGGATCCCCACTTGACCACCCTTCCCATTGAGGCAGTGCGGGTGGGAGATCTGGGGGATCTGGAGGAGCTAGCACCCGGGGCTGACCTGCTGGTGGGCAACTCCCACGTGGCGCGCCTGGGCAAGCGGCTGGGGATCCCAGTGCATCGAATGGGGATCCCTATCTTCGACCGGCTGGGGGCCAACCACATCTGTCAGGTGGGCTATCGCGGCACCCTATCCCAACTGTTTGCCGTCGGCAACCTGCTGATGGAGCAGGAGGAAGCCCGTCACCCCAGCCCACCCCAGGTTTCTAGGCAGGGATTCTAAGGGATCCAGAGCTTCGAAGGGCAGCCCAAGTGCCCCTAGCTCCCCCAAACCCTCAAGTTCACGTTTCTAAGGAGAACGCCTATGCAAGTGGCCTTTACAACCCGCGACGGCAAGCACGTCAATGCCCACTTTGGCTGGGCCAACCAGATCGACCTCTACGAAGTCACCCCCGAAGGCTACCGATTTTGTAAGACCCTCACCTTTGGGGGCAACTTGGAGGCAGATGGCAACGAGGACAAGCTGGTGCCCAAGCTGCAGGCTTTGGCCGATGTCACCCTCATCTACGTGGCTGCCATTGGCAGCAGTGCCGCCGCCCGCCTGATCAACCGCCGCATCACCCCCATCAAAGTGCAGTCGGAAGAAGAATCCATCGAGAGCTTGTTGCAGCGCCTGGTAACCACCCTGCACAATCCTCCCCCCTGGCTGCGCAAAGTGCTCTTGGCCGAGCGCGTCAGCAGACCGGAGTCCTCAACTCCAGTTGTGGAGGCTCAGCCATGACCGTCACCCCTCTCTCTCCCTCGACCAGCCCCATCTTGCAAGAGATCGTTCGCCAGATGCGGGCGGCGGATCCCTACGGCACCTACCGCGCCTGGAGTGATGAGTTGCTGCTCAAGCCCTTTGTCGTCACCAAAGCCCAAAAACGCCAGATATCCCTCGAAGGGGAGGTGGATCCCGGGGTGCGGAGCCGCATTCTCATCTACTACCGCGCCATTGCCGCCCTGATTGAAAAGGAAACGGGCCTCCTAGCTCAGGTGGTGCTGGATCTCAACAGCGAAGGCTTTGGTTGGGTGCTGGTCTTCTCGGGGCGGCTGTTGTTGGTGGTCAACACCCTGCGAGACGCCCATCGCTTCGGTTTCGAGTCTCTCGAACAGCTCACTGAAAAAGCTACTGCCCTTATCGACAAAGGGATCCAACTGGCCCGAACCTACCCCGAGGTGGGCCGACTGTAGCCGCTTGTCTCCGTCCCGGCAGCCATTTTTTCTTCTTTTTCTTCAGCAATTAGGAGTGCCTTGCCCATGTTGAATGAGAGTGACGTTGAGAATGTTGTGAACGGCCTGGATTTCGAGCCCTTCGAACACCTCTCTGCCGACCAGCTCCGCAGCGAGATCAAGCGCCTAAACAGCAAAGCAGGCCAACTGAAAATGGATCTGCACGATCTGGCCGAGGGGCTACCCGACGGGTTCGAGCGACTCCCCGACTTGGCAGCCCGCACCTATGCCCTGTTTGCCCGGCTGCACACCCTCAGACAACGCTTGAAAACCCTGGAGACCTGCCGATGAGTTGGAACCACAACCGCCGTTGGAAAGACTTCCAAGCCCTAGTCAATGCCGAGGATTATTTCGCTTTTTTCGAGCTCCCCTACGATCCGCGGGTGGTCAACGTGAATCGCCTGCATATCTTACGCAAATTCGCTCAGTATCTAGGCCCTCTGGAGTGTTTCCAGGGCAGCGAAGAAGAGCGATTGGAGCAAGCTCGGCAAGCGCTGGAAAAAGCGTACCAAACCTTTCTCACCTCTACTCCGCAGCAGGAGAAGCTATTCCGAGTCTTTCAAGACTACGGTTGTCCAGATGCTGTCGGCGGCTGTGCCGGCTGCAGCTCTTTGGGAGAGCGGGGCGAATGCAGCCCTGGGATCCCTGCCTAAGATCTCTTGTTTACCCCTCGTCAGCTCTCTGGAGACTCCATCATGGCTACCTACACAGTTCACTTGGTTAACCTAAAACGACAGCTTGATACAGCCTTTTAATTTAAAATAGGGTACAGGTATTCAAGAGGAAGGAGAGAAAGGAATGCCGACTCATTCTTTGGATTTGCGGCAAAGAGTT